>NZ_JACGVF010000097.1:0-235592 GCF_014077085.1 Colwellia sp. MB02u-9 | reverse complement strand
TTCCGAACTCAGAAGTGAAACGTGTTAGCGCCGATGGTAGTGTGGGAGTTCCCATGTGAGAGTAGGACATTGCTAGGCTTCTATTTAGAGAAACCCGTAGCTGACGCTACGGGTTTTTTGCTTTCCGGGATTTGATAAATAAAGCTTGAGATTTGAACATTAGCTTGTTGTAATATCAAAGGCTGTAAAGCGTTAAACTTTGTTATATATCAAGGCACCAATCTATATTTACACTTTAGAGATCTTTAGTTAAAGCTACTTTTTTAAGTCTTAAGTTTTGATGGTTAATAACAATTAAATATAATTGCTATAACATCAGTTTTTGATCAATAGTTAATATTACTGCAACTTAAAGGTCTTCGTCTAAATTGACCTTGTTCTGTTGTTTAAATCAAAAATATCCTCCAAAAAACACTGTCATAGTCATTACATTTTTGACATATAGCTAGCGTGAGTAGCTGCTATGAGTTTTATGTTATAAGTTTATCTCCCTATATTCTATTTTTGCATAAAAAAGCCGTTTATATTCTTTTTATTTCAACGTAAATCAGTTTATTATGACGTCATTGATTAGTAATAGGTGTATTGCCAGATGTCGCCAGAACCACAGAAATTAAACCAAACAATGCTAGATACCAACCAGTTGGCATCTTTTCAGCAAAGCATCAACAATCTTTCTCCACTTCAATTAGCGTGGGCTAGTGGCTATTTGGCCGCTAAAGCAGAAAATGTTACTAATGCTACAGTTCCCGCGGCCATTGCAAGTGCTGCTCCAACAACTTTAACTATTTTGTATGGCTCGCAAACGGGCAATGCTAAAGGTGTTGCTAAGAGTTTAGCGGCCCAAGCCAGTGCTCAAGGTTTGAATGTTGAATTAAAAAGTATGGGAGAGATTAAGCCTAAGGCCATTAAAAACATTACTCACTTACTGATAGTAGCAAGTACCAATGGTGAAGGCGAAGCACCAGACGATGCTATTGCATTACATGAATTTTTGGCTTCAAAGAAAGCGCCTAGACTTGAACATTTGAATTACAGTGTTTTGGCACTGGGTGATACCAGTTATGAGCTTTTCTGCCAAACAGGTAAAGATTTCGATCTGAATTTAGAAAAATTAGGCGCAAAAAGAATTGCACCTCGATTGGATTGTGATGTTGACTACGATGAGGCAGCTAATACTTGGTCAGCTACTGTTATTACTAAAGTTAAAACCCTACTTAGTAGCGAGGCTAGCGCTAGCAATGTAGTGGCATTAGCCAGCGTGAACAGCACAGAAGAACTTTATACTAAGCAAAAGCCATATACTGCTGAACTATTGCTTAGCCAGAAAATTACCGGTCGTGATTCAGCTAAAGATGTACGACATGTTGAAATAGATTTAGGCGACTCAGGGTTAACTTATCAAGCCGGTGATGCCTTAGGTGTTTGGTTTGAAAACTCTGTTTCATTAGTAGATGAGCTTATTACGGAACTAGGGTTTGATGATCAAGAGAAAGTCTCTACAGGTGATGAAAGCATAACACTTGGTGAAGCATTAAAGACCAAGTTTGAAATAACTCAAACTTCAATTCAGTTTGTTAATTTTTGGGCTGAAAAATCACAAGCGACTAATTTGCTTGATATTTTAGATGATAAGAGTGCGATGCGAGAGTATGCCGCTAATCATCAAGTCGTTGACGTAGTTAAATCTGCGCCATTACCGAATGAAGTTAAGTTAAATGCTCAAGAGTTTATAGATGCGTTACGAAAAATAACGCCAAGACTTTATTCTATCGCGTCCTCTCAAAGCGAAGCGGAAGAAGAAGTGCATTTAACCGTTGGGCTTGTGCAGTATCAGACTGAAGAGGCTAACCGTCAGGGTGGTGCGTCTGGATTTTTAACCAATGGTATTGAAGAAGGTGGTGCAGTTAAGGTGTTTGTTGAGCACAATGACAACTTTCGTTTACCAGCCAATAATGAAACACCCGTGATTATGATCGGTCCAGGTACTGGTGTTGCGCCATTTAGGGCCTTTATGCAAGAACGTGAAGCTACTGAAGCCGCAGGTGATAATTGGTTGTTTTTTGGTGACCAAACGTTTACGCAAGACTTTCTTTATCAAGTTGAATGGCAAGGCTATCTTAAGTCAGGCTTGTTAACCAAAATAGATTTAGCCTTTTCTCGTGATCAAGCGGAAAAAATTTATGTGCAAGATAGATTATTAGAAAATGCTGATGAAGTTTTTTCATGGTTAGAGCGAGGTGCACATATTTACGTTTGTGGAGATATGAGCCGAATGGCAAAAGATGTTGAGGTGGCTTTATTAACTATTATTGCCAATAAAGGCCAATTATCAGCAGAACAGGCAAGTGATTATTTAAAAGATTTACGTAACGCTAAGCGTTACCAGAAGGATGTATACTAATGACTGATTTGACTAAAAAAGATCAAGCAAATGGCCCTTTAATTGTCGAAGGCAAACATGCCGATAATGAAAGGTTAAAAGCGGAAAGTAATTACTTACGTGGCACGATTGTCGATGATTTAAAAGATCATGTTACTGGTGGCTTTACCGCTGATAACTTTCAGTTGATCAGAACACACGGTATGTATCAGCAAGATGATCGTGATATTCGTAATGAGCGTGCTAAGCAAAAACTTGAACCACTACATAATGTTATGCTGCGTGCTCGTATGCCTGGTGGCATTATCACGCCAACACAATGGTTAGGTATTGATCAATTTGCTCGTGAAAAAACTAGTTACGGCAGTATTCGTATTACTACCCGTCAAACCTTTCAGTTTCACGGTGTGTTAAAGCCAAATATTAAGTTAATGCACCAAACACTGAACCATTATGGTATTGACTCTATTGCTACGGCAGGTGATGTAAACCGTAATGTGCTTTGTACGACGAATCCAGTTGAGTCAGAACTACACCAAGAAGCGTATGAATGGGCTAAAAAAATCAGTGAACATTTGTTACCTAAAACACGCGCTTATGCAGAAATTTGGCTAGATGGTGAGAAAATTGAAGGTGGGACAGAAACCGGTGAAGTAGAGCCGATTTTAGGTCCAAACTATTTACCACGTAAATTTAAAACTACGGTAGTTATTCCACCACATAACGATGTTGACGTACATGCTAATGATCTAAATTTTATTGCTATCGCTAAAGACGGCAAACTGATTGGTTTTAATGTTTTGGTCGGTGGTGGTTTAGCGATGACCCATGGCGATAAATCTACTTATCCACGTAAGGCGGATGATTTTGGTTATGTTGAGCTAGCTAAAACTTTAGATGTTGCTAGTGCAGTAGTTACTACTCAACGAGATTGGGGTAACCGTGTTAATCGTAAGAATGCGAAAACAAAATACACCTTAGATCGTGTCGGTGTTGAAGTCTTTAAGGCTGAAGTTGAGCAACGTGCCGGTATCACTTTTGCAGAAAGTCGTCCTTATGAATTCACCAGTCGAGGCGATCGTATTGGTTGGACTGAAGGCTTTGATGGTAAACATCATTTAGCCTTGTTTATTGAGAATGGACGTCTGCTTGATAAGCCAAATTTGCCATTAAAAACCGGTGTGGCTGAAATTGCGAAAATCCACAAAGGCGACTTTCGTATGACCGCCAACCAAAATTTAATTGTGGCGGGTGTTGCAAGCGAAGACAAAGCTGAAATTGAACGCTTAGCACGCGCACATGGCTTAATGGCTGATAGTGTTTCTGTACAGCGTAAAAGTTCAATGGCCTGCGTGGCTTTTCCTACTTGCCCGTTAGCAATGGCTGAAGCGGAAAGATATTTACCTGGTTTGGTCACTGATGTCGAAGCTATATTAGCGAAGCATAATGTCGCTGATGAAAGTATTATTTTACGAGTAACAGGCTGCCCGAATGGCTGTGGACGCGCCATGTTGGCCGAAATTGGGTTAGTCGGTAAAGGTCCTGGCAAATACAATATGCATTTAGGTGGTAATGTTGCCGGTACGCGCATACCTAAAATGTATAAAGAAAACCTTAATGAAGAAGATATTTTACAAGAGATTGACAGTTTAGTTGCCCGTTGGGTGAGCGAGCGTAACTCAGCCGAGGCTTTTGGTGATTTTGTGATTCGAGTCAGTATTGTTGATGAAGTTAAAGTTAGCAAGTGGGATTTTCATGACTAAGATTATTACAGCGAGTACACCTCCGCTGATCAGTAATAAATTTCCAGCGTCGTTACCAGAACCTTGGTTAAAGCAGTGGAACGAATTATTAGAAAAGCAGTCGGCAAGCCAACGCGTAGAATGGGCAATGGAAAATTTACCCGCGCAATTTGTTTTATCGTCGAGTTTCGGTATTCAATCTGCGGTAATGCTACATATGCTGACCAAAATTGAACCTAATATACCGGTATTAATAACCGATACTGGGCATTTGTTTCCTGAAACCTATCAGTTTATTGAGCAACTAACAGAGCGCTTAAAGTTAAACTTACAAGTGTTTAGTGCGAAAGAAAGTGCGGCATGGCAACAAGCTAAGTTTGGGCAAGAGTGGGATGGCGATGAAGACTCGTTGAAAGCTTATAATCGCCGTAACAAAGTTGAGCCATTAGAGCGTGGCTTAAGTGAGCTGCAAGCGGGTACTTGGTTTTCTGGTGTTCGTCGCCAACAATCTAGCCACCGTGAAGGTTTATCGGTAGTCAGTATTTTACGAGGACGCTTTAAAGTACACCCGATTATTGATTGGACCAATAAAGACGTGCATGAATACTTAACGGCAAATAATTTACCTTATCATCCGCTGTGGGAAGAAGGTTATGTTTCAGTAGGCGATGTACATAGTACGCGACCATTAACTGCCGGTATGGATGAGAGCGACACACGTTTCTCTGGTATGCAAAGAGAGTGTGGTTTACACACTGACGGTGATGGTATTTAAGCTCATTACTATAAAAAGAATGTGCGAGACGCATTCTTTTTACTGTCTAACTTACTCATCTAACTCATCTATCAATAGTAAAAATCTTATCCCTGTTATTCAGCCGTAAACTTCCTAGCTATCGATAGCAAAATTTTCCGCCAGTTGCGTTTTAATTAGCGTTAAATAATGCTCGTTTTCATCATCAGTAACTAAGTGGGCGAGTTCAGTGCCAATGGGAGTGAACTTATAAAAAGTGAGTATGCAATCAGCTTTTTTTGCGACAAAGCTAAGTTGTTTACCATGATAATTAAATTGAATTTTTTCTCCCTTGGCAAAGGAGTGGCTTTCTGTTTCTTGTTCAAACAGTAAGTGGTTATCGGCCAAAGTTAAGATGTCAGCGTAGCTTAATCCCACTTGGTTAAGGTCGAGCCGTTGTTGTCGCTGCTTATTAAACAAATTGAATAATTTGGGGATTTGATAAGCGCCGCTGATGATACGAATATTTTTTTTACGTGCATCAGTCATCGCGACACTGCAAGCTTTTGCCAACAGCTTTGCTTCAGTAATACTCATGGTTCTAAATGCTTGTAAGGTTTTTAGTGAAAAAGAGCCAGGTTGAGATACTTCACCGGCTAAAATTTTCGCCCATAAGTCCTGCATATTTTTATTACTAATACTTTCAGCAAGTGTTAAAAAAGAGCTAAACCAGTCTTGATCTGCTCTGTCAGTAATTGTCTCATCCGAGCAATACTGAACAGCGCGTACAATGATAGCTTCCATATTTTGTTGTTTTCTTAACTGGTCAAGTTTCTTTCGTCGGTTGGCTCTTTCTTCCAAAGGGACTTGTTTGGTTTCCGGTGAAAATGCAGCGCTAAGTGAAAACTTTTTTGCCAGTACTAATAATTGCTTTTGTGAGGAAGCGTTGACGTTTGCATGAGCATTATTTTTAGGTGTGACGGTTTGTTCATCATTTTCGACGATAGCGGATTTACTTTGTTCTACAGGATGCTCAATTATTTTATTTTGATCAATCGAATTTGACATCAGTTGTATCCCTTAAAACTATCAAATGTTGGAAAAATGCTGGAAATTCCAACATAATATTGCCAAAAAATTATTATAGCGTAAATATAAATTTTACTCATGTCCTTATATTATTAACCTTTTTTTAACAAAGTGTAAAATATTACCTTAAATTTATTCGCCTTTAAGTTTACGTGAGTATGTTTTTTGTACAGGTAAATGATTTATGACTAACCGTACTTGAAAATGATATTATGATAAAAACAAAATGTTGAATAATTTCATTCCGACTTTTATTATGTACCTATTACATGAAGACAATTTTTAACGAAATTAATATTCAAAAAACTCTACTAGCATTTTTTTGCTAGTGCTTTGAGGATGATATGCAAGTTTTTGACAATACTAACGATGATTTTTTGTTTATCGACGATAGTGATGAAGATGAAATATTTGATTCAGCTATAAGAGATACTTGGAAAGTCTTAATTGTTGATGATGACCCTGAAATTCATTCAGTAACCAAGTTGGCCTTATCCGACTTGGTTGTTTTAGGTCGACATTTAGAATACCTGCATGCCTATTCAGGTCACGATGCTTGCAAACTTATTGCAGAGCATGAAGATATCGTTTTAGTTTTGCTTGATGTGGTAATGGAAAGTGACGACGCGGGTCTTGTTGTCGTTAAGCACATACGCGAAGTATTAAAACGTGATGACATTCGTATTGTGTTACGTACCGGCCAGCCGGGCTATGCACCAGAAGAAAGTGTTATTAAAGATTACGATATTAATGACTACAAAACAAAAACTGAATTAACTCGTCGTAAATTAGTGACAACCGTTTATGCCGCTGTTCGCTCATATCAGCAAATTGACTCTGTAACTCAGTATAGAAAGGGTTTAGAAAAAATTATTGGCGCTGCTGCCAACTTGCTAGAACTGCGCACTATTCATGATTATGCTAGTGGCGTGTTAGCTGAGCTTATAACGCTAGTGGATACTAGTAGTGCTATTTTTTGCGCTCGCGGACAAGGGATTGTAGAGGGGGCTGATGATTTAAGTTTGTATGTTATTGGCCAAACCGGTTTAGTTGAAGCGAAAGTAAATCAAAAATTAACGGCCTTGGAAAATCAAGATACCGCTAGTCAAATTAATAGTTGTTTTCAACACAAACAGCACTTTTTTGCTGTCGACGCTACCTCATTCTATTTCGCCAGTGGTGGCTTTAGAGCCGTAATTCATTTAGAGCTTACTCAAGCCTTAACGAGTATTGAAATACAGCATATCGAAGTTTTTCTCACCAATATCGCCACCGGTTATGAAAATGTTCATCTATTTCAAAAACTGCGTAATGCGGCTTACAAAGACTGGTTAACTGAACTGCCCAATAGATTAGACTTTGTCAATTTATTGGATGACTTCTGTCAAAGTGATGATGACAAGTTAGTCACTGCACTGGTTGATCTTAATCATTTTAGTGATATCAATGATGGCTTAGGTCAAGATATTGGTAACCAGCTTTTAATGGCAGTATCTAGACGTATTCAAGCATTAAGTGCACATAATCATGTGGCAAGAATTGGTGCTGATGTCTTTGGTATTATTGGTGCAAAAAAATGGGTTAATCCTGAAATATTAACCGCGCTGTTTAGTGAGCCCTTTACTGTTGGTGAACAAAATCTACTGATTAGCGCCTGTTTTGGTTTTTGTTCTAAAGGCTCAGCAGGATCGCGTGGTGTCAAAGTACTGAATCAAATTAATATTGCCCTTAATTTGGCCAAAAAATCTATGCATGAACCTTATGTTTATTATCATCAAGAAATGGAAGATAAAACACTTTGGCGTTTAAGTATGATTAGGCAATTACGCACTGATTTTTCCGAACACCGTTTAGAGCTTTGGTATCAACCACAGCTAAGTTTAATCACAGGCGAAATTATGGGTGCTGAAGCCTTGCTGCGTTGGAAAACAGCCGAAGGTAAGTTTATTTCACCCGCTATATTTATTCCATTGGCAGAGTATTCTGGTTTGATTATTGAGATTGGCAACTGGGTTGTCGATCAAGCATGTCAGCTGTTAAATAGACTGGCAGCGAGCAAATTTACCGAGGTCAGTATTTCGGTTAATGTCTCGATTCCTCAGTTTAAACGCGATAACTTTGTCGATACGGTTATTGATATAGCGAAGTCGCATAAAGTTGATCCCAGTAAATTGGAACTAGAAATCACCGAAAATGTTTTAATGGATGAACCTCAGGTGATTATTGATGCGCTAGTGAGATTAAAAGCGCAGGGCATTAGTATTGCACTTGATGATTTTGGCACTGGTTTTTCATCATTAAGCTATTTACAAAAACTACCTTTGGACCGACTAAAAGTTGATCGCTCTTTTGTCAGTGCCATTGCCGAGCCGGGTGGTGCGATTATAGCCGCCACCATTATCAATTTAGGCAAGCAAATGAACTTAAAAGTCATTGCTGAGGGCATTGAAAACAGCGAACAAGAATCAGAATTAAGAACTTTGGGCTGTGATGAAGTGCAAGGTTTTTATTATGCTAAGCCAATGCCAGCTGACGAGTTCTTCACGTGTTTAGAGCGAATAAATCGATAGCGTATATTATTGGCAATACTGGATTTACAGCACTTGTTCTACAAGTGCTTTTTTTTGTGTAAATCTTTACATTTAGCCTTGGTGTTTAAAGCACAAACAAAGTTAATCATAAAGCCCAACAAGCCAAGCCTACACCGATATAATCCCCCCTAAAAAGTACTCACTATTCAAATAATTCCAAGTAGCACTGCAATAACCACTACGGTAATATGATTAAGGGAAAAGCAGGTCTTAGCACTTGCTGAAATGTATTCTTTTTAAGCGCTGTAAGTTAGTTGCTTGTAAAATATAGGATAAATGCAGTGAAGTTATCAGTGTTAGCTTAAGCTTTTTCACTCCAAGCGAGTAATCAAGCGCAATAACGATAGATAAAAATTACAGCTGAGGTATGTATGGATATTAATAAAATAGCAGAGCAAAATTACGATTGGGTTGAACGTATGGGTTGGCATAATAAGACCACGTTGGAAGCATTAGCTTTAGTGGCCTCAGAGGTCGGTGAAGCGATAAATGAATGTCGTGGTGAAAAGCCGACTGACAATTTTAAAGAAGAGTTAGCCGATATTGTGCTGAGAGTTTTAGACATTGCGCATTGGCAAGGTATAAATATAGAGCAAGAGTTGTTAGCTAAAATGAAAAAAAATGAGCAAAGAGGCACCCGAGGTCGCATTAAATAAAGCGCTAAATAAAATTAATACACTTAATTAAAACGCTTGTTTAAAAATGTTTGCTTTCCCTTTCCTTTCAAGGCAAACTCAGTATCACTTTATTTCTTTTACTAGTTCATCATAAATAATTAGTAAGCTAAATATTTATACGCTCGGTAGTAGTCTATAATTACATATTACCAGTCAATCGACCCACAAAAAGTCAGGAGAGTAGGCATGTTATTCCAAGGCAAAAGCCTTTCTGCCCAGTTGTTAGACGACGGCATTGTTGAATTTAAATTCGATGCACAAGGCTCAGTTAACAAGTTTGATCAGGCAACGTTTAAAGAATATATCGCAGTTGTTGATGCGATTAATAATTGCAGTGAAGCAAAAGGGGTATTGATTACCTCAGGTAAGTCTTCTTTTATTGTTGGTGCTGATATCACCGAGTTTTTAGAAGTATTTAAAAAACCGGAAGATGAGTTACTACCTTGGGTAAAAAATGCCTCTGATATTTTTGATTCATTTGAAGATATTAATCTGCCTACTATTGCTGCTATTAACGGCTTTGCTTTAGGTGGCGGTTGTGAAATGACCTTGGCTTGTGATTATCGTATTGCAGATACCTCATGTTCAATCGGTTTACCAGAAGTAAGCTTAGGTTTAATACCTGGCTTTGGTGGTACCGTGCGTTTACCACGCGTTATTGGCGCTGATAATGCCATTGAATGGATGTCGACAGGCCGAGCTTTTAAAGCTGAGCAAGCGATGGCGGTAGGTTTGCTTGACGCTGTAGTTGCACCAGAACATTTGCGCGAAGCGGCACTGAAAATGCTAAATCAAGCGATTGCGGGTAAATTAGATTGGCGCGCTAAACGTCAACCTAAACTAGAAGCATTAAAGCTTTCTCCAGTAGAAACTATTATGACCTTCAATACCTGTAAAGGTATGATCGCGGCTAAAGCCGGTAAACATTATCCTGCACCTATGGTGATGGTTAAAACGATCGAAGCCGCAGCAGGTTTAGACCGTGCAGGCGCAATGGCATTAGAAAACGCAGGGTTTGCAAAATTAGCGAAAACTGATGCTGCTACTGCACAAATTGGCCTATTTATGGCTGATCAAGTGGTTAAAGGTAAAGCGAAAAAAGCCGGTAAACAAGCGACGAAGGCAGTCAATAAAGCGGCTGTTTTGGGTGCAGGTATTATGGGCGGTGGTATTGCATACCAGTCTGCTTATAAAGGCACGCCAATTATCATGAAAGATATTAATGACCAAGCACTTGATTTAGGTCTAACAACGGCTGCGGGTATTTTAACTAAGCAAGTTGAACGTGGCCGCATGAACGTTAAGAAAATGGCTGGCGTACTCAATAGCATCACACCGTCATTAAGTTATGACAGCCTTAAAGGTGTTGATATTGTTGTTGAAGCTGTAGTTGAAAACCCGAAAGTAAAAGCTATGGTGTTGGCTGAAGTTGAAAACCATGTTGATGAAGACACTATTGTGACTTCAAATACCTCAACTATTTCAATTGATTTACTAGCCGAAGGCCTTAAACGCAAAGATAAGTTTTGTGGCATGCATTTCTTCAACCCGGTAAATAAAATGCCATTAGTTGAAGTTATTCGTGGCAAAGCTACCTCTGATGAAACCGTTGCTGCTGTTGTTGCTTACGCAGCTAAAATGGGTAAATCACCTATCGTGGTAAACGACTGTCCTGGTTTTTACATTAACCGTGTTTTATTCCCATACTTTGCTGGCTTTAGCCAATTAGTGCTTGAAGGTGCTGATTTCGTTGCCGTTGATAAAGTCATGGAAAAACAATTTGGCTGGCCAATGGGCCCGGCATACCTTCTTGATGTGGTTGGTATTGATACCGCTGATCATTGTACGGGTGTTATGTCATCGGGTTTCCCAACTCGTATGTCAAAAATTGATAATGACCCAGTAAGTGCTTTATATAATAAAGACCGTCTTGGCCAGAAAAATGGCAAAGGCTTCTACGATTACGGTAAAGACAAGCGCGGTCGTCCAACCAAAGTGGCAGCACAAGTGGCTTATGACTTGTTTTCAGGCGTAGAGAAAAAAGACTTTACCCAGGAAGAAACCATTGCTCGCTTGATGATCCCTATGGTGAATGAAGTGGTGCGCTGTTTAGAAGAAGGTGTGGTTGATACTGCAGCTGAAGCTGATATGGGCTTAATTTACGGTTTAGGTTTTCCACCATTTAGAGGCGGTCCAATTCGTTATTTAGAAACGTTAGGCTTAGATAACTTTATTGCAATGGCAGATAAATATGCCCATTTAGGCGAAATTTACCAAGTTACTGATGGTATGCGTGAAATGGCAAGATCTGGTCAATCATATTTTACAACCGATGTTAAAACTAACAGCGTTAAAACAGCTTAGGCGAAGGAGAAAATCATGAAAGAAGTCGTTATTGTCGATTGCATCCGTACCCCAATGGGGCGCTCAAGAGCGGGTGTTTTTCGTAATGTTCGTGCTGAAACATTATCAGCACACTTAATGCAACAATTGTTAATTAGAAATCCAAATCTAGATCCTGCATTAATTGAAGATATTATTTGGGGTAACGTTAAGCAAACTAAAGAGCAAGGTTTCAATATTGCTCGTAATGCTCAATTGTTAACGGACATTCCAAAGTCTACCGGTGCTGTTACCGTGAACCGCTTATGTGGTTCATCAATGCAAGCGCTACATGATGCAACCACTAACATTATGGCCGGTCAAGGTGATGTGTTTTTAGTGGGCGGTGTTGAGCACATGGGTCACGTACCTATGATGTACGATGTTGATTTTGATCCCGCATTGAGCAAGCATATTTCTCGTGCGGCTGGCAACATGGGCTTAACGGCTGAATTGCTAGGTATGCAACACGGCATTACGCGTGCTGAGCAAGATGCCTTTGGCGCTCGCTCTCACCAGCTTGCTCATAAAGCCATGCTTGAAGGTCGTTGGGCTAATGAAATTGTACCCACTTTAGGTCATGACGCTATGGGCGCGTTAACGCTTATCGAACATGATGAAGTTATTCGTCCTGAAACGACCATTGAAAGCTTATCAGCATTGCGTCCGGTATTTGATCCCGTTAATGGCACAGTAACCGCGGGTACTTCTTCTGCACTTTCTGACGGCGCTTCTGCGATGTTAGTGATGTCAGCAGAAAGAGCCAAAGCTATGGGCTTAACACCTCGTGTTAAAATCCGTGGTATGGCTATCGCAGGTTGTGATCCATCTACAATGGGCTTTGGTCCAGTGCCAGCCACTAAGAAAGCATTGCAACGTGCGGGCTTAACATTAGCTGATATTGAACTAGCTGAGTTTAACGAAGCCTTTGCTGCACAAGCATTGTCATGTGTACGTTCATTAGGTTTAGAAGACAAAATGGATGACATGATTAACCTTAACGGTGGCGCAATCGCTTTAGGTCACCCACTAGGTTGTTCAGGTACGCGTATTTCAGGGACCTTAATTAACTTGATGGAAGCACAAGATGCTAACATTGGTTTAGCGACTATGTGTATTGGTTTAGGCCAAGGTATCGCAACGGTATTTGAAAGAGTGTAGTTTTCACTTATCACTTTTGAGAAAAATTTAGCTAACTTTTACTAGTTGAATTATTTAAAGCCCAACCTTTGTTGGGCTTTTTTGTTTTAATATACTTAGTTCAACTTGAAGGTACTATTATTTAAAAGCTTATCCCTTACGATTAAGTAAAGGCTTTAGTAGTAACAAGCCTTGCTTAATTTTATCTTCGCTTTGACCCGCAAAACCTAGTCTAATAAACTTATTTTCATCACTCTCCTGCGCCAAATGGAAAGCATTTTCAGCTAATAAGAATATGTTGTTATCTCGGGCTGCTGTTGCTATTTCTTTCGCATTGCCTCCAACATTCACCCATAAGGTCATTCCGCCGGGGGGTACGGTAAAATCGAGCTTTATGCCTTCAGCTATAAAGCTGTTCAGTGTTTCTACCATACATTGTCGTCTTTTTTGATAAATGCGTGTCGCTTTTCTTAAGTGACGTTCGAATGCGCCATCTTTCATCCATCGAGCAACAGCATCTTGTAATACCACATTGGCTTTATGATTAATCATCGTTCGATAGCTGATAATGTCAGGCACAAGGGTTTTGTCTACCGCAATAATCCCTAAGCGAATTCCTGGAAACATAATTTTAGAAAAACTTGATAGATATATAACCAGCCCCGCTGGATCATTAGCCGCCATAGGCGCAAGAGGTTGACTGTCATAATGAAATTCATGGTCGTAGTCGTCTTCAATAATAGGCACATTATATTGCCGTGCTAGGTGATAAATTTTTATTCGCTGCGCTGCGGGTAGTGTGGTGGTGGTTGGATACTGGTGTAATGGCGTTAAATAAAGCAAGCGGAGTTTATGCTGTTTAAATAGTTGCTCAAGGTGCTCAACATCAATGCCGTCTTTTGTTTGTTTGACGCCGATAAGCTCGGCACCGGCATTTTCTAATGCATTCCAAGCAGGGCGATAACCTAAACTTTCTACAGCAACCTTATCTCCTGTTTTTAACAAAATTTGAGAAATAATATACAGCGCTTCTTGGCTGCCATTAACGACAATTATATCTTTATCTGCAATTGCTCTTACTCGACGTAAATAAGTACTTACTTCAGTAATGAACGCAGGAAAACCATTGTTATTGCCGTAGTTTAATTCATTAATTAGTGGGCGACTCATGGCCTCATTTACGTAACTTCTAAATTCATTGAAAGGGAAGAGTGCAATATCAGGATTCCCACCGGCAAAGTTAAATAGGTAATCACTTGCTTGGCGCTGCAAGCTGTTGTTGCTCGTTTTTACCAAACGCCATTGATGTTTACTATTGGCCTCATTGAGCTTGTCATTATCCTTTTGTGAATGATAAATGGGCAATGTTTGCGCGACGGAATAACCTTGTCTTTCTTTGCTTTCAACCCAACCCTGTGCTTCTAATTCATGATAAGCCGACATAATCGTATGGCGGTTAACAGCTAACTGTGTAGCTAAAGTGCGTGCTGAAGGTAAACTTTCACCAGTAGAAGCATTACCATTTTTAATCGCCTCTCGGATGGCATTAGCAATTTTTAAGTACAGCTTATCTGCACCGTCTTCTAAGGTTAGGTTTAGTATCTTCATTGGCATAGAATGTTGGTATAGGTAATTTATTTAAACTGGTTGTTTTGTTTATACCATAAAGAGAGAGAATACCCATCATCACTTTCCAATAGAGCCAGTTATGTTTAATCCCCAAATCACTATTTTGAGTACCAATAAAGTCACGTTACGACCATTAACACTGGAATATTTAGATGACTTTTATCATGCGGGCGCTTTTCCGGAAGTTTGGCGTTGGTCGTTACCTGACAAATGCAGCTCAAAAGCAACAACCAAAGACTGGCTGAACTATTCACAAGCAATGGCTGATAAAGGTGAACATGTACCTTTTGCCATTTTTGATAATGAAAGCGGTGAGTTGGTAGGGAGTACACGTTATTGTTCCATCAAGCGAGAGGATAGAAATTTAGAAATTGGTTTTACTTTTATCACCCCTAAATACCAGCGTAGTTATATTAATACCCACGCTAAATATTGCTTATTAAAACATGCTTTTGAAGAGGTTGGCGCGATCAGGGTTGAGTTTAAAACCCATGAGAAAAATGACAAGTCACGTAATGCGATAGCAAGACTAGGTGCAAAATTTGAAGGCATACTTCGCCATCAACGTATTTTGTCTGATGGCACTTTTCGTAACACCGCTATTTTTTCAATCATTGATAACGAATGGCCTACCGTAAGATTAAAGCTTGAGGCAAGTATGTAAAAACTCAGGTCTTCTAAAAAATAGACAAACAGCAAGGGCGATATGATGTACATACCAAAAAAATTCCAACAAAGTGACACAACGGCATTAAAAGCAATGATAGTTGAATATCCTTTTGCAACGCTTATCAACTGCTCTGAGTTAGGCGTAGAAGCGAATCATATACCACTGATGTTGCAGCAAGTAGAGGGTAAAGATGTACTACAAGGACACATCGCTAAAGCGAACCCATTATGGAAAAATATGGCTGAAAAAACCGAAGTATTAATCGTATTTAATGGACCAAATTGTTATATCTCTCCAAATTATTACCCCACTAAAATGGCAACTGGCAAAGCAGTACCGACATGGAATTATGTTGCAGTGCATGTAAAGGGGCTTATATCATTTGTTCATGACAAGACATGGAATCTCAATTTACTCGACAGCTTAACCACTCACCATGAGGCTCAACAGCCAGAGCCTTGGTCTATTGAAGATGCACCAAAAGAATATATCGAAAAAATGCTCCCAGCTATTGTTGGCATTGAAATTGACATTACATCGATAATAGGGAAGTGGAAGGTAAGTCAAAATCAAGCCGATATAAACAAGCAGGGAATTTATAATGCATTGTCAGGCGATGTTAAAAGTAATGCGTTAAAAATAGCTAAATTGGTTAAAAATCATATGGAATAAACTACTTAAGCGTAGTGCAAAATGATGAGTGTTTGATGTTTGAAAACAGAGATATCGACTGAGAGAAAATGGCTAATTATTAAGCCTACTTATGTGAATAAGTAGGCTTAGCTACTTGTGCATTTAAGTGCTTTCCATACGATATAGCACCACATCCAAATCACCTAATTGTGCATCATAATGAATATAAGACTTGATATATTCCATACCCAGCTTTTTCATTACCGCAATTGAGCCAAAATTATCTTTTACAGCAATGGCACTAAAGCTTTTATTTTCTGGTTGCTTAGCTAGTAGCTGTTGAAGATGAATCGCCGCTTCACTAGCATAACCTTTACCCCAAGTTGACTGTAAAAAACGCCAGCCTAATTCAATGTCATGCCAAATGGGCTGGTCGGAGAAAAAATCCATTGGGCGGACTAAAATCCAGCCAATCTCGGCTTGAGTTGCTATCACGGTAACTTTCCATAAGCCCCAACCTTTTTCTACATTTTTATAGGCGTTATGGCGGGGGATAAATACCTCGCTAATATCTTTGCGAGTTGATATATGACCGCCATTGATATAACGCATAACTTCTGGATTTTGATCGAGTTGGAATAAGAACTCGCTGTCTGTTTTATCAATGAGCTGATAGCTAAGTCGAGCTGAATTATCAATGTTCATGTTTATACCATTTTTATAATTTTCAATAGGTTAATCATCATAATAACTGATTAAATTTTTATTATTCTTACTGTTAACTAAGGCGATACGCTAGACATCAATTATTGACTGCCTTATGATTGCTATCAACATAATAACAATATGGTTTATTTAGTAAATTATGAATGCTAGAAAAGTAATCTTAAGTTCTGCTGTGCTAATCGCCTTTTGCGGTCTAACAGCCTGCAGTAAAGACGCACCGATAGCGGCTGACACAGCCCCTGAAATTGAAAAAGTAGTGAGTATTGGCGATGAAAGTAAAATGTTAACTTATCCAATAACAAAAAAAGTAGCCGTTGTTGATGATTATTTTGGTACTAAAGTTACCGATGCTTATCGATGGTTAGAAGACGACATGAGCGATGAAACCGCGGATTGGGTAAAGGCACAAAATAAAACCACCTACGATTATTTAGCGAAAATCCCTTATCGCGAGAAAATTAAATCTCGTCTTGCGGCTTTGTTAGATTATGAAAAAGTTGGCATGCCGTTTCTTGAAGGTGACTATAGTTATTTTTATAAAAATGATGGCTTACAAAACCAAGCTGTTTTATATCGTCAAAAAGGCGATGCATCGGCTGAAGTATTTCTTGACCCTAATACGTTTAGTGAAGATGGTACCGTTTCGTTAGCCAATATTGAATTTAGTGAAGACGGTTCATTAGCGGTTTACTTAATTTCTGAAGGCGGTAGTGATTGGCGTAAAGCGCGTATTATAGCAACTGAAACTAATGCTGTACTTGAAGCCGAACTAGTTGATATAAAGTTTAGTGGCTTATCTTGGGTGGCTAATGAAGGCTTTTATTACTCAAGCTACGACAAACCTAAAGGCAGTGAGCTTTCAGCCAAAACGGATCAACATAAATTGTATTACCATAAGTTAGGTACTGCACAGTCGCAAGATAGCTTAGTTTTTGGTGGCAGCGAAGCACAAAAACACCGTTATGTTAGTGGTGAAGTCACTAAAGACGGTCACTATTTAGTGGTATCAGCAGCGGTATCTACCTCGGGCAATAAGCTCTTTATTAAAGATTTAACCAGTACAGATTCGCCACTGGTTAGCGTGGTTGATAATACTGAGTCAGACACCTATATGGTCAGTAGTGAGGGTGACAACTTGTTATTTGTCACCAATATGGCAGCACCTAATAACCGAGTGGTTAAAGTTAATGCACTGCAACCCAGTGCTGAGAATTGGCTTGATATTATTCCTGAAACTGAGCATGTTTTATCAGTGTCTACTGGCGGACATTACTTGTTTGCTAACTATATGAAACATGCGGCGTCTTTTATTGAGCAGTATGATTTAACCGGTAAGAAAATTCGCGATATCGCCTTACCTGAAGTGGGCACGGCTGGTGGCTTTAGTGGTAAATCGTCGCAAAGTCAGCTTTACTATTCATTTAGTAACCAGAAAACCCCATCAACCATTTTTAGCTTAGACCTTGCAACGGGTGAGTCTGTTGTACATATGAAGTCGAAAGTAAAATTCAATAGTGATAACTTTGAATCAAAGCAGGTTTTTTATAGCTCTAAAGACGGTACTAAAGTGCCAATGATCATTACCCATAAAAAAGGCTTAGTGCTTGATGGCAGTAACCCGACGATTTTATATGGTTACGGTGGTTTCAATATTAGTCTACAACCAGAATTTAGCTCAACTCGCGCTGCTTGGTTAGAGCTCGGCGGTGTATATGCCGTGGCTAATTTACGTGGTGGTGGCGAATACGGTAAAAAATGGCATGATGCGGGTACGCAGTTGAAAAAACAGAATGTATTTGATGACTTTATTGCGGCGGCAGAATACCTGATTAAAACGCAAGTGACTTCTTCAGATAAACTTGCGGTTATGGGTGGCTCAAACGGTGGTTTGTTAGTGGGTGCTGTGATGACACAACGTCCAGAGTTATTTAAAGTAGCATTACCTGCGGTAGGGGTACTTGATATGTTGCGCTACCATACCTTTACTTCAGGTGCTGGTTGGGCTTACGACTATGGTAAATCAAACGACAATGCACAAATGTTTAATTACCTGTTAGCTTACTCGCCATTACACAATGTTAAAGCCGGCACACATTACCCTGCGACATTAATAACAACCGGTGATCATGATGATCGCGTCGTGCCGGCGCATTCATTTAAGTTTGCTGCCGAGTTACAAGCAAAACAAGCGGGCGCTAACCCAACCTTAATTCGTATTGAAACGGATGCGGGCCATGGTGCGGGTACGCCAATTAGCAAAACCATTGAGCAATATGCCGATATTTATGGTTTCACATTATTTAATATGGGTGTGACGGATATTTAAGCGCTTGGCTATAATTCGTTGGTAATGAGCGATTGTAAAGTCAATCGCTAACAAAAAGCCCAGCAATTGCTGGGCTTTTAAATATCGTTTTAATATAGTTTCAATATCGTTTTAAGTTATAGTTTTACAGGTATAACTTTACGCTTATAACTTTACATTTATAGTGCGGCTAACTACTTAGCAAAAGTATCTTGCAGTGGTGGCACAACTTGCTTTTTACGGCTCATCACACCCGGTAACCAAGTCTTGCCGTCAACCAAAGTAATATCATAAGCTTTTTCAATAAGGCTGATATCATCACTTACCACTAACAACTCAGAGCCTTCTTGCATGATGTCAGTTAATAACAACATCACAGTATGACGATTACCTTCTTCTTTAACGGCTTGTAAATCAGCATATAAATCAGCTTTCATCTCGTCAAATAAAGCTAAGTCGATCACTTCTAATTGGCCAATACCCACAATATTATTCTTCATGTTGAAGTCTTTAAAATCACGTAACACAAGTTCACGAACGGGCGTACCGGCGACTGATGACTTTACGGTGAACATTTCCATGCCCAGGCCTTTGTAATCTTCAATACCGGCAATTTCAGCCAAGGCTTCAACGCATTTTATATCAGCGGTTGTACAGGTTGGCGATTTAAATATCACTGTGTCTGACAAAATTGCACACATCATGGCGCCAGCAATATTTTTAGGAATTTCAATACCATGAAAATCGTACATCATTTTAATAATAGTATTGGTACAACCTACAGGGCGAACCCAAATCTCTAAAGGGGTAGAGGTGGTAATATCACCCAGCTTGTGATGGTCGATAATACCTAAAACTGTGCAGTCATCAATATCATCAGGGCCTTGAATTCGGTCTGAGTGATCAACAACATAAATGCCGTCAGTATCAGCAAAACTCAATTTAAGCTCAGGCTGTTCTAAGCCAAATTTATCTAAAATGAATAGTGTTTCTGGCGAAAGTTCACCCAAGCGTGCAGGCTGTACATCTTCACCAATATGGGTTTTTAAATATGAAAGGGCAATGGCTGAACAAATTGAATCTGAATCAGGAACTTTGTGTCCTACGGCATAAGCTGGCATATATTGTGCTCTCCAAGCGCCGTTAAGCTAATAATGGCGCTACTGTATAAGTATTTTCTATAATATGTCGTATATTCTAGCAAAAATTCTAAGCATTAGCCTAGTCACTATTTATACTCTTTCATACGACTTTAGTCATTGAACTTGGTCATTCGTCGCCAGCAGTTGAATTTTTATGGCGGCGCTTTAAGTGCTCTTGCCAAGGTTATTACTTTACTAACAACACAAAACTCCTGCCTTGTTCACCTGTTCTGTCGAGGTCTATAACAGTGTTTAATAACCATAAATCACCCCGGTTAGCACAAATAAAAACACCTGAAATATTCAGGTGTTTTTATGCTTATATATACATTGTTATATCGAGTAACTTTGAAGCTTATTTGTAATAAGCTAAACAGGCTTCAACTTCATTTTTAGAACCCATGATCACTTCAACACGTTGATGAATATCTGTTGGCTCAATATCCATGATACGCCCTTGGCTAGTCATGGCTAAACCACCGGCTTGTTCAATTAAAAAGCTCATTGGGTTAGCTTCATACATTAAACGTAACTTGTAGGGTTTTTCTGGATTTCTATTATCAGCTGGATAGGTAAATATACCACCACGGGTGAGAACACGATGAATATCACCTACCATAGCGGCAATCCAACGCATATTGAAGTTTTTACCACGTGGGCCAGTATCACCGGCAAGTAAATCACTAATGTAGTTTTGCATAGGTGGTTGCCAGAAACGTTGGTTTGACATATTAATAGCAAACTCTTGCGTATCTTCTGGCACTTGTAAATTGCGCTCAACTAATAAATAACCGCCATGCGTGCGGTCTAAAACATAAAAGTGCGTACCGCTGCCTGTGGTCATCACTAAGGTTGTTGATGGACCATAAAGTACATAGCCCGCGCAAACTTGGTGATTACCTGATTGTTTAAACATATCAGGATTGCTAGCGGCCATATCTGTTGGCGCTTGGTGAATGGAGAAAATAGTACCAATTAACGAGTTAATATCGATATTTGAGCTGCCATCTAAGGGGTCAAATGAAACGATATATTTGCCATCTTCGACACCCGCCACTGACGTGTCTTCTTCTTCAGAAGACACGGCTTTGACAAAGCCTGATTCTAACAAAATATCTTTAAATAACTCGTTGGCAACAATATCGAGTTTCTTTTGCACTTCACCTTGAATATTTTCATCTAAGGTCGAGCCCATTGAGTCACTTAAGTGCCCTTGGCTAACTCGAAATGAAATTTCTTTGGTGGCAGCTAAAATAGTTTCTATTAATGAAATTAAATCTAACGGTACATTGTCTTCACGTAAAGCGGGAGCTAGTCGTTGCATAGGGTTACCTAATTACTTTAGAGTCATACTCTTATGACAGAGCATATCGTATTTTATTTTCGATGTTATGATGTAGTATACCCATTACAATAAATAATCGAACATTAAAGTGTCCTAAATATCTAATATCTACGTTACTTTTAATCACATACGCTAGCTATGGTTCAATCAAGCCTAGGCTATATCGATGTAGGTACTGATGTTCAATCTGCAACAATAAAATGTATTCTTGAATATTTATGATTACTTATTTATTACTTATTATTGCTCACTGACTTAATTTAATGGGTATTATCAAAAAATCAAAAGTTAATTTTGAACTGATTATAACAAAAATAAGCGTATTTTCAGTACTTCTAATCATTTTAATTTTAACTAAGCAGGTAATTTATTTAGCTTTACAGACTACAAGGAGATGCAATGAGGTTTTTTATTAGGCTAATGGTGTTATTTTTTTACTGTGGCTTGTCAGTACAAGTGCAGGCAAAAACAGAAAAAAGTTATACTGAATTTATTAAAGACAAGCAGAGCCATCAAGGTTACTTTTCTTTTTATCTTGATGATAAAACAGGCAAAGTGTTTTTAGAAGTAGATAACTTTGAGCAAGAATTTTTATTTCAAAGTGGCTTGCCACAGGGGGTGGGTTCAAATGATATTGGTTTAGACCGTGGCCAATTGGGCGATACTCGGTTAGTGCGTTTTGAAAGAGTGGGTGATAAAGTGTTTCTGCGCCAACTCAACACTGATTATCGTGCTAATAGCGATAACCTCCTTGAACAGCAAGCGATAGATGAAGCCTTTGCTAGCTCGATTATCTGGGGCTTTAAGGTGAGTCATAGCTCAGCAGATAACCGTAAAACCTTAATTGATTACACGCCATTTTTACTCTCAGATATTCATAACTTGTCGGCACAATTAAAGCGTACTCAACAAGGCAGTTTTAAGATTGATGCCACGCGCAGTGGGGTTTATAAAAAGCGTACAAAAGCTTTTCCAAACAATACCGAATTAGAGGCTACTGTGACTTATAAAGGCACAGACGCTGGAGTGCACTTGCGCTCAGTAACGCCTGATGCCTCAGCGGTTACGGTTAACTTGCACCACTCGCTCATTAAGTTGCCAGATAATAGTTATCAAACACGAAAGTTTCATCCCTTTAGTGGCTTTTGGCAGCACGCCTATGCAGATTATGCCAGCGCCATTGATGAGCCATTGATTAAACGCAATATTCCTCGCCATCGTTTAGTTAAGAAAAACCCAGCCGCTAAAATAAGTGCAGCGGTAGAGCCGATTATTTATTACTTAGATGCCGGAGTCCCTGAGCCGATTAAAAGTGCCTTGCTAGATGGCGCGCGTTGGTGGGATCAAGCCTTTTCTGCTATTGGTTATAAAAATGCCTTTCAAGTTAAGCTGCTGCCAAGTGACGCTGACCCCATGGATGTTCGTTACAACGTTATTCAATGGGTACATCGCGCTACACGCGGTTGGTCTTATGGCTCATCAGTGATCGACCCGCGTACCGGTGAAATTATTAAAGGCCATGTCACCTTAGGCTCTTTACGTGTTCGCCAAGACTATTTAATTGCCTTAGGCTTAACGTCACCGTTTAAAAATGCCAATACTGACACTAGCGCTATGAAAGCCATGGCTTTAGCGCGCATTCGTCAATTAGCGGCACATGAGGTTGGCCACACCTTAGGCATAGCGCATAATTTTGCCGCCAGTGTCAATAATCGAGCGTCAGTGATGGATTATCCCCATCCGTTAATTACCATTGAAAATGGTCAGATAAGCTTAGCTAATGCTTATGCCAAAGATATCGGCGAATGGGATAAATACGTGATTGCTTATGGTTATGCTGAGGTAGAAAAAGCGCAAGAAGCCCAGTTTTTGACTGAATTAGTAGCAGCAACCCAGCAAAAGGGGCTGAAGTATGTTTCTGACCCCGATGCAAGATCGCAATCAAGCGCTCATGCTACAGGGCATTTGTGGGATAATGGTCAAGATGCGGCTACAGAGTTAAACCGTGTTTTAGCGGTTAGAGCGCTAGCATTAGAAAACTTTGGTTTGAACAGCATACCGGTTGGTACGCCGATGTCTGAACTCGAAAAAATATTAGTGCCCATTTACAACTTTCATCGCTTTCAGGTACAAGCCGCGGCAAAATTAATTGCCGGTGTTGATTACGGCTATCAACTGCGCAGTGAACAATTTAGTAATCAGCAAACCAGGGTTGCAGGAAAATCTCAACAAGCAGCACTCGATGCCTTATTAGCAACGCTAACAGTAGAAACCTTAACACTGCCCGCTAAAATCACCGCCTTAATACCCCCTAAAGCCTATGGTTATAGTCGCGATAGAGAAAGTTTTAATAGCCAAACAGGGGTAACTTTTGACCCCATCAGTGCCGCAGAGGCAAGTGCAAAACACACACTGTCGCTATTACTCAATGCCGAGCGACTAGCAAGACTACAGCAACAAGCCATGCTTGATAACGATATTCCGTCAGTGGCATTTTTACTCAATAAACTGGTCGAAGGCACAGTAAAATCAGCGCCAAAAACCTCAACAGCCATGTTAGTGCAACAAAGAGTAAATCAGCAATTAATTGAGCATTTAATTGTGCTTTGGCATAGCCAAAATATTGTGCCAGAAGTCAGAGCTGAAGTGTATGTAACATTAACGGATTTAGCCCTATGGTTAACCGATAGGCGCAGCACACGAAAATACCCAGGCTTTCGAGCGCACTTTCAGTTATTAGCTCAGCAAATTAATTACAGCTTAGCGCATGATAAGTCATCGACACCGGCATCTAAAATAACACTACCACCAGGTTCACCGATTGGTAGCTATTAAATACCCTTAGCTTAACGGCCAAACTGCATTGGTAATTAGCAAGAGTATAGATAAAACATGTTCAGTAGATAACTGAACATGTTTTATCATAAAAGGCTGTACACAAAAGCTTATAAAAAGCTTATAAAAAGTTCATAAAAGGCAATAAAATGGTAGAAAATCCAGTAGGTAAAGTCGCATTATTAGGTGTACCATTTGATGGTAACTCTTCCTTCGAGCGCGGTGCTGCCTTAGCGCCAAATAAAATTCGCGACGTGTTAAATCATGGTTCATTAAATGGTGCTACAGAATTAGGCGTGAACTTGCGCGAGTCAAAGCAATGGCTTGATGCTGGTGATGTCGACATAAGCTCGTCAGATAACTTTATCGATAAAATTGAACAACGTTGTGACCAGTTACTCGCACAAAACACCCGTTTATTAACCTTAGGGGGCGATCACAGTATTAGTTATCCGATTCTAAAAAGTTACCGGAAATTTTTTGATAAAATCACCATATTACACATTGATGCCCATTCTGACTTATATGATTCTTTTAAAGGTAATCGCTACTCAAACGCTTGTCCTTTTGCCCGCGTGATGGAAGACGGTTTATGTGAGCGCTTAGTGCAGGTAGGTATACGGACATTAAATTTGCATCAAAATGAACAAATAGAAAAGTTTAAGGTTGAGTCATTAGAAATGCGCCATTGGCCTTTGGCCCAGCCGTTAGTATTTCAGCACCCAGTTTACCTATCACTTGATATTGATGGCATTGACCCCGCCTTTGCACCGGGCGTTTCACACCGAGAGCCGGGTGGCTTAACAAGTCGTGAAGTGATCAACCTTATCCATCAAATTAATACACCCTTGGTGGGCGCTGATATTGTCGAGTTTAATCCCAATAAAGATATCGATAATATGACCGCTCAGTTGGCGGCAAAGCTAGTGAAAGAGGTTGCGGGTAAAATGCTAATGGGTCTTTAATTTGACCTGTTATACCAATCTCACTAATTATCTGATCATTTTTACTGGTTAAAATAACCAACTACTGCGTTATTTATTTAATAATTAGCACAACTAGTTATTAAAATAAATGCCTTATATTTGGCCATTTTTCCTGCGTATAAAGTAGACCCCTAATTAATGAAATTGGTATTAATTTACACTAGCAAGGAAAAACAAGCACAGTAGCAGGGTAAGAAAAAACGGCGCTAAACCGGAAGGTGATTAGCGCCGCGGTGCAATCGCACTTAGGGTAAAGTGAACTGCGCACAAAAAAGTTGACCGTTTGGAAAGTATTAAACCTGATTATCAGCTCTGTGTCTTCAGTTTTGTTTGATTGATTTCTGCTTTTTCTGCGCTATTTGTCTGTTTTTCTGTACAACCAGCAGTTGTTAGCTGCTTTTTAGAGCGAATGAGTACCACAAGATTACCGGCCAAAATAAATAATAAGCCCACGAAGGTATAGGTGGTCCATGCAAATCCTTCAACTACAGTTGAAATGATCACCGCCACCGCTGGAAACATCACTGAAGCATAAGAAGCCTTATGTGCACCAATGCGGTTAAGTAATGTTAGGTAGCTAGCAAAAGCAATAACAGAGCCAAAAATGCTTAAATAAAGTAATGAACTGATATAAGAAAATGTATAGTCAAAGCTGAAATTTTTCCCCTGAGCCATAGCGATTATCGCCATGAAAATGGCACCGTAGGTCATGCCCCATGTCATTGCCGGTATTAGTGGCAGCTTTAGTTTTTGATTTCTCATTGACAGCATATTGCCAGTAGACGCGACTAAAGTACCCAGAATGCAAAATCCTAAGCCTAATAGCGTTTCAGCGCCTAATTGTGTGTCACTTACTTGTGGCCAAAACAGTGTCACTATGCCGAGTAATCCTAAGCTCCCCCCTAAGTAAACTTGTTTAGTGATATGAGTGCCGTACCAAATGCGAGCATTGAAGACATTAAAAAACATGATCATTGAAAAGGCAATGCAGGTTAATGCTGAGTTGATGTGTTGCTGTGCGCTATAGAGTAAATAATAGTTAAAGCTAAATAAAGTGACGCCAAAAAGAAAAAATTGAAGATGGTGGCGCAAGGAAAACTTTAACGGCAAATTTTTAAGTTTACAGTAGGTAAATAAAATAATAGCAGCCAAACCAAAGCGATAGACGATAGACGCTTCTGGAGCAACATGACCTAATTGGTAATTAATCGCTATCCAAGTAGAGCCCCATATCAACACGGTAATTAAGTATAAAAATGTGTTGTTCATTACAATCCTTTAGTATGTTTGCAAGTAAAGCACTCGCGATCAAAATTTAAATTACTCAGCGCCATACGGTTAGTGATGACTGAGGCAGTGTGTAGTTATCGACATCATTTTGTTTTTTGTGTTTATTGTTTTGTAGCTAAGTACTAAAAGCGCTAAGGCATTATTCAATACTTTCTTATTCATACGGTTTTATCCAATACGGTCTTACCTGATATGCCATGTTGAACGCCTTAGTTACCACTCTTATGCATTCCAACTTTAAACCTCATCGCTAACATGAACCGAGCTTATGCTAAGCAAAGGGTCTGTTAGTGATGGATAGACATTTTACCGATTTTTTGTTTTAATAACATATACAAAAAAATGAAAATGCAACCTATACAGTTATGCGATTAGTTGACAAATCATCCCCCTACTTTTTATATCAACAAGTGATCGACTTTGTTGAATTTCAGCAACAAAGTGGCGCAATACGCCCAGGTGATAAATTACCCAGTTTACGTAAACTCAGTCGACAGTTTGAGATCAGCGTACCCACTGTCAAGCAGGCATACCTTGAACTTGAACGCCAAGGTAGTATTTCTGCTCGGCCACAGTCGGGCTACTATTTAAAAGCTAAACAAGCACGTACTTTATTACCTATGCGGGCAATATGGGCGAGTTGTGAGCCGGCAGAAATATCATGCCGGAGTTTAATTGAGCAAGTTTATGACGCTGTGCATATGCCTGACTCAGTGGCATTAGGTATTTCTAATCCTGTTAATGCGCATCCGCCAGATAAAACCCTAGCAAGATTGATGCGCTCAGTGCTGAGTCGAGTGTCTGAAAAAGCGGTGAGTTATGGGCCGATTAATGGTGATCCTAAACTACGTTTGAACTTAGCTTTTCGTTATCAAGAACAGGGTGTTTCGGTTAATCACGAAGACTTAATTATTACCAATGGCGCACAAGAAGCTTTGTCTATTGCCCTGCAATGTGTGGCTGAACGCGGTGATATTATCGCGGTTGAATCACCTTGCTACTTTGGGCTTATCGAACTTATTGAAAGTTTGGGTATGAAGGCTTTAGAGGTTTACACTTGCACTGAAGACGGTGTTTGTGTTGTCGAATTAGCCAAGGTTATTAAACAACATTCAGTTAAAGTCTGCTTGTTTTCAAGCGCCATTAGTAACCCGCTAGGGTCAATGATGACCGACAAGCAACGACAAGCTATGGTCAAGTTACTAGAAAAAAATGACATTGTCTTAATTGAGGACGAAGTCTACAGCGACTTGTATTTTACTGAGCACCGGCCGGTGTCAGCACAGTTATACTCAGAAAAAGGCTTAGTATTAACCTGTTCATCTTTTTCAAAAACAGCGGCTCCGGGTTATCGAGTCGGTTGGTTGTTACCCGGTAAGTTTGAAGAAAAAGCTAAGCGTATCAAAAGGGCTCAATCATGCTCTACGTCAATGTTGCAACAATGGACATTAAGTGATTACTTAATGAGTGGCGAGTATGACCGGCATCTGCAGGTACTGAGAAAAACCCTGCGTTATAACTGTGAGCGCATGCGGGCGCTAATTGCCGAGCATTTTCCTGAGCAAGTGTGTATTTCAAAACCCAAGGGTGGCAGCGTTTTATGGGTACGTTGTCGTTCACATGTTGATACCAGCCAGTTTTTTAAGCAAGCGATTGCACAAGGCGTAAATTTTGCACCCGGAGAGGTTTTTTCACCCTCTGGAAAGTATAAAAACTATATGCGTATTAGCTATGGCGTACAATGGAGCGAAAAAATTGACCAAGCCATTCAAGTGCTAGGTCAATTAGTGTATGACTACCCTGAATCTTAAAAACACAAGGAAATAAGCGCAGTGACAGCGTACCGCACAAAAATATCATTAAAATTAATATTACCCTTATTAGCCGCTATTATCGCGGTATCTCCTTTGGCCATTGATATGTATCTTCCTGGCATGCCTGAGCTTACTCAATATTTTTCAACAAAAATGCCCTTAGTGCAAAATAGCTTAAGTATTTATTTATTGGGTTATGCAGTTGGCTTGTTAGTGTTTGGTCCCATGGCGGATAAGCATGCTCGTCGCACATTAGTCATGATAGGTTTATTGGGTTTTTTATTAACCACAGTGGCATTAACCTTTGCACAAAATATTGAACAATTTATAGCCTTACGCTTCTTTCAAGCGTTTATGAGTACAGCAGCTACCGTAGTTGTGCCCGGTATTATTCGACAGCTTTATGGCAAAGACACCGCGAAAGGACTGTCTTATGTCAGTATGATCATGATGTTGGCGCCCATGATAGCCCCCAGTATTGGCAGCGTATTACTGCTGCACAGTTGGCAAATGATTTTTTATGTTTTGGCGGGTTATGCTTTTGTTGTTTTTGTGTGCAGTTTTTATTATTTACCCGATGTTAAAACGATTAAATCGACAATCACCTATAGTGCCGTGGAGCGTTATAAAATTGTTTTTAGTAACCGTGCCGCTCGTTTTGATTTATTGACCGTTATGATGGCATCACTGGCCTTCTTCAGTTATATCACCGCCATTTCATTTGTTTATTTGACCGTATTTAAAGTCTCTGAATTTGAGTTTAGTTTGTTATTTGCGTTGAATATTTTGGCTTTAATGACCGCACACTTTATCAACACACGACTGGTGGGTAAGTTTGGATCTAGAAAAATGTTACGTTTTGGTGTTGTCCTCGCCTTTGTGGCGGTAACAAGTTTATTGCTGGCCAGTATATTTTCTTTATCGCTATATTATTATGTTGTGGCTATTTTGCCGTTAATGGGGAGTTTATCGATGATTTCGGTGAATGCTGACGCCTTAATTTTACAAGAGTTTGCTGAACACGCTGGTACAGCAACAGCGGTAAATGGTACTTTGCGTTTTGGTATTGGCGCCCTAGCGGGTCCTATTTTAGCGATATTTTATAATGGCAGTACCTTACCCTTTGCCCTTTTAATGGCGGGGGCAGTTTATCTCGTGGTGATCTGTCAATTAATACAAAGTAAGCTCAATGTAGCTACGGAGGAAATGTGAAAAATATAGCGGTAATGTTATCAGGTTGTGGGGTCTACGACGGCTCTGAAATTCATGAGGCAGTGTTGACTCTGCTGGCGATTGAACAAGCGGGCGCTAAATATCGCTGCTTTGCACCAAATATTAATCAACATCATGTGATTAATCATTTAACCGGTGAAGTGATGGCGAAAGAGCAACGTAATGTACTGGTAGAGTCTGCGCGTATTGCTCGCGGTGACGTTGAAGACTTAACCGAATTTTATATCGATGAGTTTGATGCCTTGATCGTACCCGGTGGTTTTGGCGCGGCAAAAAATTTATCTGACTTTGCTATTAACGCTGAAGCCTTTAAAGTGAATGAACAAGTGATGGCCGTATGCCAAGCATTTGTAAAGGCCAATAAGCCAGCAGGTTATATGTGTATAGCGCCGGTGATGATCCCACTCATTTATGGTGAAAATGCTCAAGCAACCATAGGTCATGATGTTGGCATTGCAAAAGCCTTAATCGATGTGGGCTTAGCGCACCGAGATTGTGCGGTTGATGATATCGTTGTTGATACTAATCGTAAGCTGGTTTCTACACCGGCCTATATGTTGGCAACAACGTTAACTGAAGCGGCTAGTGGCATTAATAAACTGGTGGCACAAGTGATCAAAATGATGGATTAAATCCTATTGAAAAGCGAGTATTTGCATTGAAAGCCTAAGCAGAATGAGGGTTTTATCTTTAGTGGCTAATCTTCATTTGATGGGATTTTATGCGCTTCAGCCGCTTTTAATGCGACTTGTTCTTTTAATACGACTTGTTGTAAACGCCATTTTTTTCGTTCAGCGTAGTAATAGTCCCATACACAAGGGTTACATGCACCACCGCCACAGCAGTCATCGTCAGCAGGGGGTAAAGGCTTTGCGAGTAATTCAGTCATAACGGTTACAGTTTTTTGCTATCAATAAAAAATCATTATAAATAAAAAAAGCTCTGCATGCAGAGCTTTTTTAGACCAGGCGATAAATGTAGCGCTAAGTATTATCCATTATGTCATTTGCTATTATTCTAATGCAGCCAGTTTCTTTTCAAGATAGTGAATATTAGCACCACCATCAATAAAACCTTGGTCACTTAGAATGTCTTGGTGCAAGGCAATATTGGTTTTAATGCCATCAATAATTAATTCACCTAATGCGTTACGCATACGCGCCATAGCAACCTCACGACTATCACCCCAAGTGATCAACTTACCGATCATTGAGTCATAGTTCGGAGGCACAGAGTAATCCGAATAAATATGAGAATCCCAACGTACACCTAAGCCACCTGGAGGATGAAAACGAGTGATTTTTCCTGGTGATGGCACGAAGGTACGTGGATCTTCCGCGTTAATTCGACATTCAATTGAATGGCCTGATATTTTAATATCGTCTTGCGTATAAGAGAGTGGTTGACCTGCAGCAACACGAAGCTGCTCTTTGATCAAATCAACACCCGTGACCATTTCAGTTACTGGATGCTCAACTTGAATACGGGTATTCATCTCAATGAAATAGAATTCGCCGTCCTCGTATAAGAATTCAAAGGTACCCGCACCACGATAGTTTATTTCGATACAGGCATTACAGCAGCGTTGGCCAATTTTTGCTCGCAGTTCAGCTGAAATACCTGGCGCAGGTGCCTCTTCAACCACTTTTTGATGACGACGTTGCATTGAACAGTCACGCTCACCTAAATGAATGGCAGCACCTTGGCCATCAGCCATGATTTGAATTTCAACATGACGTGGGTTTTCGAGGAATTTCTCCATGTAAACTACGTCATTATTGAAGGTCGCTCGTGCTTCTGATTTAGTCAGTTGAATAAACTCAATTAAATCTTCTTCACGGCGAACAACACGCATACCGCGACCACCACCACCACCAGAGGCTTTGATGATAACCGGATAGCCAATACGTCTACCGTGCGCTAAATTTGCTTCAACATCTGCAGTCAATGGACCATCAGAGCCAGGTACACAAGGTACACCAGCCGCTTTCATGGCTTTAATGGCTGAAACTTTATCGCCCATTAAACGGATACTTTCCGCCTTAGGTCCAATAAAGGCAAAACCTGATTTTTCTACTTGTTCAGCAAAATCAGCATTTTCAGCAAGGAAACCATAGCCAGGGTGAATCGCTACAGCGTCAGTAACCTCTGCAGCCGTAATAATGGCTGGAATATTTAAATAACTATCCATTGCCGCCGGTTTGCCAATACAAATGGTTTCGTCGGCTAACAATACGTGTTTAAGACTTTTATCGGCCGTTGAGTGCACAGCAACCGTTTTAATACCCAGCTCTTTACAAGCGCGTAATATTCTTAAGGCAATTTCGCCGCGATTGGCGATAACAACTTTATCTAACATGAAAATCCCCTTAAAGGTTGGGCTTATTCAATGATGAATAGCGGTTGATCAAATTCAATAGCGTCTTCGTTTACCGCTAAAATTTGTTTGATGACACCTGATTTATCAGCTTCAATTTGGTTCATCATTTTCATCGCTTCAAGGATACATAGTGTATCGCCAGAATTAACATGCTGGCCAACAACAGCAAATGCAGGTGCATCAGGCGAACCTGCTGAATAGAAAGTACCGACCATTGGAGAGCGCACAATATGTCCGGTTATTACTGGAGCCGCCGCTTCCGCTGCAACAGCCGGAGCAGGAGCAGGTGCTGCAAGTGGTGCTTGAGCTGGCGCTGCATGCATCATAGGAGCTGCTTGCATAATGGTGGCACCACGGCTAATGCGCACTGATTCTTCGCCTTCAGAAATTTCTAATTCGTTGATACCTGACTCTTCAACCAATTCAATTAATTTTTTAATTTTACGAATATCCATTTGAATACCTTTTTATATCATTTTTAAATTTATGTGTGTAAAACTTAAATGAATATCATCATTTAAGTGCTTATTTATTAAGTGCTTATTTTTTGTTTTTTTCTAACCAATCTGTTGCCGCAGCCAAAGCATATTCATAGCCATTAGCGCCTAAACCGCTAATAACGCCGATAGCAATATCTGATAAATAGGAATGTTGTCTGAACGGCTCACGCGCATGTACGTTTGATAAATGGACTTCAATAAAGGGTATACTAACCGATAATAAGGCATCTCTAAGTGCAACGCTGGTATGCGTAAAGGCCGCTGGATTTATAATAATAAAGTCTATTTTTTCGAAACTGGCATGAATTTCGTCAAGCAAAATATGTTCAGCATTTGACTGTTTATGACTTAGCTGCACATTAGCCTTAATGGCGATGTCAGCTAAATTGGCCATAATATCAGTTAACGATAACGAACCATAAATAGTAGGCTCACGTTTGCCCAACATATTTAAGTTAGGACCATTTAGGACTAAAATGTTAAACTTTGTAGTCATCTTCGGTAAAAACACCCTGATTATTAAGTAATAGTAACATCATGTCATATTTAACTATGTGATTAAATTAAATTTGGCTTAAATGGCAAATTAATCTCATTAGCCGATTATTATAGTGTTTTCGCAGAATATAGCAGCAAAATACTGGTCTTATCACTTGGGGTGGCTATTAAATGATTGATTTTAGGTCAGTTATCATAAAACCAGCACACTAAATAGGGTGCTGGTTTTAATTAATCTATTGATTTATTGGGTTTTTTTTAAAACTAATCCAGCAGTTAGCTGTTATTTTGTGCTCTGTTGTTCAATACCCGGATGAAATTATTAACGTCTTATTTTTTAAAATGGCTGCCGTAATTTTGTTTTTTAGTTCATAAGCAGCAGCCATTAATATGATTTTAAATATAACGGCAGATACAAGGTCGTTATTTGTTAACCCGCTGCGGGCTATTCTCCTACGTGGCAGGTTTATGGGCAAAATGGTATGGCTAGAGTGACTTACGTTTAGGTGAGCAGAAATTCGTATTACGACAATAAAAAATATTACGACAATAAAAAAGCGCCTTAGAGCGCTTTTTTATTGTCATGTTGACCCGTTAAGGGGTGAATGTTTTATCGACATGTGCTGAAAATTCATCAGCTTCCATAAAGCCGGTAACTCTGCGTTGTGATAATTCATTACCGGTTAAATCAAAGAATAAAATTGACGGCAAACCAAAAATTTCAAACTTAGACATTAACTCAACACTGTCTTTGGAACCTGTGTCGGTCAAATCTATTTGTAGTAATACCGTGTCTGCAAGCGCTTTTTGCACCTTGGCTTCAAAGAAAGTGTACTCTTCAAATTCTTTACATGCGACACACCAGTCAGCATAAAGATCCACCATTACGGTTTTTCCTTGTGCATTAGCGGTTTTAATCGCTTGATTCATTTCTGTTAAATTCTTTACATGCTCAAAACCACGGAGTTCGGTTTGTGTTGAGACCAAAACATTGTTGGTGACGGGATAAACCAGTTGGTAGGCTTTATTGGCGCCGATAAAGAAAACTAAAAAGATTAAGATACTACGTAAACCAAAACCAAAGGTTTTAGCCGAGGCTTGATTGACAGTATAAAAGTAACCAGCAGTGGCTAAAATAAGCAGCACCCAAAGTATATCTATCACTATCAGTGGTAAGAAGCGCTCAAGCAAAAATATTGGCACGGCTAGCAGCAATAAGCCAAAAATATTCTTAATTACGTTCATCCAGTTGCCCGCTTTAGGTAGTAACTTACCACCCGAGCTGCCCAATACTAGTAAGGGCAAACCCATACCTAAACTGAGCGCATAAAGTGCTGACGCGCCGAGTAATATGTCACCTGATTGGGAGATATATAACAGTGCACCAGTTAAGGGGGCCGTAGTGCAAGGAGAGGCAACTAAACCGGAAATGGCGCCCATTACTAGCACACCAAAATAAGAGCCGCCTTTTTGATTACTACTTAGCTGATTTAGCTTGTTTTGCCAACTACTAGGTAGGGCTAAATTAAAGGTACCAAACATAGAAAGTGCTAAGAAAATAAATAATAAACTTAAGGCAATAAGTACGACAGGGTGTTGAAACATGGCTTGAAATTGTGCACCGGCAATCGCTACCACAATCCCGAGTAAAGTATAAGTAACCGCCATCCCTTGTACATAAGCAAAAGATAAGGCAAAGGCTCTTTTAGTGGATAATTTCTCACCTTGACCGACAATAATACCCGTTAAAATTGGGTACATAGGGAAAACACAAGGTGTAAAAGACAAGAGCAAGCCACCAACAAAAAATGCCGCTAGTGTTAACCACACACTGTCACTTTTTAGCATGTCAGCTAATTGATGCTGCTCGCTGCTATTGGCATTATTACGTTGAATTTGATTACTTTGACTATTGGTATTGCTTGTAGAGCTAGCTGATTGGGTATTAATTTCATCTTCGCTATTAGACCCCAGTGCAGACAAAATGTTTTTAGCGTTGTTGGCAGGCGCGGCTATTTGTTTAACCTCATTTACCTCAACCGTTTGCTTGGTTGGGGGATAACATAAGCCTTTTTTGGCGCAGCCTTGATAGCGAATAGTGACATTGGCATTACTTTGGGCTTGTGTAATGTCGATGGTAAAAGCGAGTTGGCCAGTAAAAATTTGTTGAACACCAAAAAACTCATCTTCATAGCGCTCACCTTGAGGTAAGTTGACGGGCACAATAGTGGCGTTTTCACTGGTAAATTTAAACTGGTGACGATACAAATAATAACCATCAGCAATATTAAAACTGACTTTTAATTGGTTTTTTTGTTGGTGGAAGTCAAAAATGAAAGCGTCATCAACTTTTAAAAACTCATTGTCATTACTAAAGAGTGATGCAGGCGTGTTAAAAATTGACTCTTGGGCATTTGCTAAGGGTGTTGTAGCAAAACATAAGCTGGTAAGTATTAACCAAAAAACAGTAACAATTTTTTTCATAACCGATATTTTAAAAACTCGTTGATCCAGTTTAAATATTGATGATCACCTTGCTGGATGTTCAAGGCGATAACTTCAGGAGTATCGTATGGGTGCAATGGCTTGATTATCTCATTAAATCAATCAAAACCTGCTCACTTATTTTGGTAAATAGTGCCACCTCTGCTTTACTATGTACACTTTATTGCCGGCGAAAAAACGATATAACATTCGGTAAACACTTGGCCAATTGGCGAGATTTTTACCTATCAAGTGCTCAGTAATGCCTTACGCTATAGCCATGCATTAACATTATGGTATTTGTTATATTGAAGCTAAAAGTAAAGCTAAATTATTTGAAATAAAGCTGAAAGAAAGCTCATGTTTGTTAAATTAGTGAATAACAACCGTAGGGGCAGTTTACGCTAATCTTTTTCAATCAGTAAGTATCAAGCCTAGGTTTGTATCAGACTTAATGATATTGGGCATAGCTAAAAAGATAGCTCGCTTGAAAAAGACCTGTTAACCCCCATATTAGTTTCATTAAAGATTATTAGGCACTGCTATGTTTCGGCTTTTATTTGTACTTTTTATTATTATTCCGATTATTGAAATTTTTGTTTTGATTCAGGTTGGCGCTGTTTTAGGCGTTTGGCCAACCATTGGTATGGTAATATTCACCGCGTGGTTGGGGGCAAAATATGTCCGACAACAAGGGATTTCAACCTTAAATTCGGTACAAACAAAAATGGCTCAAGGGCAAATGCCGTCAGATGAAATTGTTACGGCTTTAATGCTATTAGTAGCGGGCGTATTGTTGGTAACCCCCGGGTTTGTGACTGATTTTCTGGGCTTGAGTTTATTGATCCCTGCGGTTCGTCATACCATTGCCGGTAGCGTTATGTCACATATCTCCAGTAATAACGCAAACCAGCAAGGTTTTCAGTTTCACAGTCACAGCCATGGCCAGAGCCAAAATCAAGATGATTTTTCCAAACAACCCGAAAGCCCGTTTCAAGAAAACCTTCAGCCACCACATGAAGGTCAAACTTTGGATGGTGAATTTGAGCGCAAAGATTAAAAAAAGATCAAGAGGGACTTGTGAAGTTTTATTTTATCCCCATCTTACTTCTACAAGCAAATAGCACCAAAATTTTAGTCCATTATTTTTATAAAATAAAACTTTTCTGGAGAACAAAATGAGTATTCGTCCATTACACGATCGTGTGATTATCAAACGTAAAGAAGTAGAATCAAAGTCTGCTGGCGGTATTGTATTAACGGGTAGTGCTGCTGAAAAGTCAACACGTGGTGAAGTCATTGCGGTAGGCAAAGGCAGAATGCTAGAAAATGGTGACGTGCGTGCCTTAGATGTAAAAATTGGCGACCAAGTTATCTTCAGTGAAGGCTACGGTACAAAAACTGAAAAAATTGATGGTGAAGAAGTGCTTATATTGTCAGAGACTGACATTTTAGCCATCGTCGAATAATTATTAATTTTTACCTATTATATTGTACTGATTAAGTTTGGTACAAATACAGTTTACAAGGAATCATGAAAATGGCAGCAAAAGACATATTATTTGGTAACGACGCACGCGCAAAAATGCTTAAAGGCGTTAACGTACTTGCAGATGCAGTAAAAGTTACTTTAGGCCCTAAAGGTCGTAACGTAGTTTTAGACAAATCATTTGGCGGCCCAACGATCACTAAAGATGGTGTATCGGTAGCGAAAGAAATCGAATTAGAAGATAAATTCGAAAACATGGGCGCACAAATGGTCAAAGAAGTTGCTTCTAAAGCCAATGACGAAGCAGGTGACGGTACAACTACAGCTACTGTTTTAGCACAAGCGATTGTAAACGAAGGTTTAAAATCAATTGCAGCGGGCATGAACCCAATGGATCTTAAACGTGGTATCGACAAAGCAGTTATTGCTGCAGTTGAAGCATTGAAAGGTTTATCGCAAGAATGTAGCGACAACAAAGCGATTGAGCAAGTAGGTACTATTTCTGCTAACTCTGACGAAACTGTTGGTAAAATCATTGCAACAGCAATGGACAAAGTTGGTACTGAAGGTGTTATTACCGTTGAAGAAGGTCAGGCATTAACTGACGAACTAGACGTTGTTGAAGGTATGCAGTTTGACCGTGGTTACCTTTCTCCTTACTTTATCAATAACCAAGAAAGTGGCAGTGTTGAATTAGAAAACCCTTTCATTTTATTAGTTGATAAAAAAATATCTAATATCCGTGAATTATTAGGCACACTTGAAGGTGTTGCTAAATCGGGTAAGCCATTACTTATTATTGCTGAAGATGTTGAAGGCGAAGCACTGGCTACATTAGTGGTTAACAACATGCGTGGTATCGTAAAAGTGGCTGCTGTTAAAGCACCAGGTTTTGGCGACCGTCGCAAAGCTATGTTACAAGACATCGCGACATTAACGAAAGCTACAGTGATTTCTGAAGAAATCGGCATGGAGCTTGAAAAAGCAACATTAGAAGATTTAGGTCAAGCTAAACGTGTGGTTATCTCTAAAGACAATACGACTATTATTGATGGTATTGGCGAAGATGCTGAAATTAAAGCACGTGTAGCACAAATTCGCGGTCAAATTGAAGATTCTTCTTCTGACTACGATAAAGAAAAATTACAAGAACGTTTAGCTAAACTAGCTGGCGGTGTTGCGGTTATCAAAATTGGTGCAGCAACAGAAATGGAAATGAAAGAGAAAAAAGCCCGTGTTGAAGATGCATTACATGCAACACGTGCCGCGGTAGAAGAAGGCGTAGTTGCTGGTGGTGGTGTTGCCTTAGTTCGTGCAGCCGATGCTATTAAAGACTTAGAAGGTAGCAATGAAGACCAAACTCACGGTATCAACGTTGCTATCCGTGCAATGTCAGCTCCTTTACGTCAAATCGCCACTAACTCAGGTGACGAAGCCTCAGTAGTATTAAACCAAGTACGTACTGGCGGCACAGGTAACTACGGTTACAATGCGAGCAATAGTACTTACGGCGATATGTTAGAAATGGGTATTCTTGACCCAACTAAAGTAACGCGCAGTGCTTTACAGTTTGCAGCCTCAGTTGCTGGCTTAATGCTAACAACAGAAGCGATGATCACCGACGCACCTACTAAAGATGCTGGCGCCCCTGATATGGGCGGCATGGGCGGTGGTATGGGTGGAATGGGCGGCATGATGTAATTATGCTTGTCTAAACTGTTAACTTCTTCGTTGCGTTATCGCTCGTTTAAGAAACACTAAACGTCACAATAAAGCGCCTTGAATTAAACAGTTTATCCTGCGCATAGATAGTCAAAATTATTTATAGCTCAAAATTGAAAAGCCCGAATAGAAATATTCGGGCTTTTTTTATTAACTTTGTTTCATCAAACTTGAACTATGCTCATATCATACACATAATGTGAAAAGGCAATAGTTGGAGTGTTAATTATGAATATTACTTTAGGTAAAGAGTTCGAACGAAGAATTAATGAAAAAGTGTCTGATGGTTTATATACCTCAGCAAGTGAAGTGATCCGTGATGGATTAAGGATGTTATTTGAGAAAGACGTTGCTAAAAACAAGCAACTTGAGATCTTACGAGAAGAAGTAGCAAAAGGTTTTGAACAGCTAGCTGCAGGTGAATCGTCAAATCACAATGTCATGGATATATTTGAACAAGCCTCCCTTGCAGTAGATAGTAAGTCTACCAATGTCGAACTATAGGTTATCTCCTTTAGCTGAAGAAGATTTATTTAAAATAATTTCTACGACAATTGAGTCATGGGGTAATGAGCAAGCAAAAGTATATGCTCAGACCATAGATGCTGCATTATTAAAGCTTGCTCAATATCCTGATTTTGGTAGAGAAAGAAATGAAATTTATAATGGTGCTAGAAGCTTTCCTGTAGAAAAACATATTGTATTTTATCAAGTCAGTTATATCGGTATTGATGTTGCTCGTATTCTTCATCAACGTATGGATCTCTCAAAACATTTCTAACCGTATTTTGGTAACATTATAATCATGCCAAAAAGCCATATTAATAAACTTGCCAAAATAGATGCTCGTCTTCAATTATTAAATGAAGAGCGGCTTGCTTTGCTTAATGATCGCCAAGCGTTAATAACGCAACATGAAGCTGAATTAGCCCAAAATTTTAATCTACACGCCTCTCCTGAATCTAAAGTTAACCTTTTTCTTTCATATTTTAAAGGCCGTAACGATGTTTACCCATTTAGATGGGAATCAAAAAATGGTAGAAGTGGCTATTCACCTGCTTGTTGGAATGAATGGAAGCCAAAGATTTGCAACAAACCAAAAATTAGTTGTACTGAATGTAAAAGTCAGCACTTTAAAGTACCTGACCACCAAGCCGTTTATCAACATTTGAAAGGGTTTAAAACCATCGGCATCTATCCTCTATTAAGTGATAATTCAACATATTTACTTGCAGCTGATTTTGATAAAGAGGACTGGTTTGATGCTACATCTGCATTTGCAACGACTTGCGAATCATTAAATATTCCCTACCTATTAGAACGTTCAAGAAGTGGGAATGGTGGTCATATATGGATCTTCTTCTCGGAAGCTGTAGCTGCGAGTGATGCTCGGCGATTAGGCAATGGTTTACTTCGTAAAACAATGGAACTCTATCCGTTACTATCATTTGATTGCTTCGATAGGTTATTTCCCAATCAAGATATTATGCCAGAGGGTGGTTTTGGTAATCTCATTGCATTACCACTTCAGCTAGAGCCAAGAAAAAATAACAATAGTGTTTTCATTAACAAAGAAGGAATTCCTTATAATGATCAGTGGTCAATATTGGCAGCTACTCGAAAGCTAACTAAATCTCAGCTTCAATCAACGTTGAATCAGTTAAACTCTTATATTGAAAGAGTGCTAGATGACATCGCAAAGAATGAACCATGGAATAAACTTAACGATGATGACAGCATTAAGATCAATGATTGTCCTTCGATGGTCACATTAACGCTAGCTGATCAATTATATGTTCCAATCGCTAATTTACCCGGAAAACTGACCTCTAAACTAAAGCATTGTGCAGTATTTTCTAATCCAGAGTTCTACAAACGACAAGCCTTACGCTTATCAACGATTGGTACAAGTCGATATATTTGTTCCGCACATATAGAAAATGGTTATTTAATCTTACCTAGAGGTTGTTTAGCCGAAGTTACTCGCACCATATCAGGCCAAAAAATAGAGATTGAATATATTGATAAACGATTTGAAGGTAGCCAACTAGAAAAAATAAAGTTCACGGGAAAACTTAAAAGCCAGCAGAAAAAATCTGTTGATGCTTTATTTGCACAAACAAATGGTGTTTTTGTTGCATCGACGGGTTTTGGTAAAACCGTTACAGGATTAGCTCTTATCGCAAAAAGGAAGGTGAATACCTTGATTTTGGTCCATAACCGCCAATTAGCGGAACAATGGCTTGAACGGATAAAAGTATTCCTAGCGAACGTGGAAGTAGGTTCATTATTAGGTGGTAAAGATAAGCTGACCTATGAAGTTGATGTAGCTACTTATCAAAGCCTAGTTAGCCGTACTGGAATAGACATTAAACCTTCAATTGAAAAATATGGGCAAATATTAATAGATGAATGCCACCACTTGCCTGCATCAAACTATGAGTGTTTGATAAAGTCAGTGCATGCTAAATATATTCACGGGTTTACCGCAACACCTAAACGCCAAGATGGTTTAGAAAAATTAATGCACTTTCAAATCGGCTCTGTGCTTTATAAGGCCGCAACAACTACCAGTAGCTTTGAACAATATGTAAAGGTAGTTAAAACTAATACTTGTTTCCCTCCAGAATGGTTAATTCTTGAAACTAAACCACATATATCTCAAGTTTATAAACACTTAGTTTGTGACCAAGCTAGAAATGAAATGATTGTTAACAACATCAAGCAGTCCGTGAATAATGACAGATCAGTCATGGTGCTTACCGAAAGAAAAGAGCATATTGAATTACTTGCTAAAATGATGACTGATAAGGGTATAAAGGTTGTTGAACTGCATGGCGGTATTTCAACAAAGCAAAGGCAGGAACGAATAGCTTTATTATCTAACAAGGCAGAGGGAGATGAAGCTTTAGTCATATTGGCTACAGGAAAATATGTTGGTGAAGGTTTTGATCTACCGTATTTAGATACTTTATTCATAACATTACCGATCGCTTGGGAGGGGATCTTGGCGCAGTATGCGGGACGAATTCAGCGAGAATGGAGTAATAAAACTGTTATTCAAGTTTACGATTTTATTGATGATTTCCCTACATTACAGCGGATGTGGAAGAAACGAGAAAAAGGTTATAAAGCGCTAGGATATCAATTCGATGAACAAAAAAACTTATTGATTTAGAGGGGAAAAGGATAAAAGGTGAGGGTAGGGATATAATCAGAGGTATTTAGTTTGCTGTATTTTTTGAGTCCTTATCTGTGTGGTCCTAGCTCGTATGGGTGTCATGATGTAAGTTTTGCACCTTTTGTAAGCTCGTTATAAACGTGTTAATAAATAGGCTTGAATTAAGCACTCAAGTCAGTTGTTTTATAAGAAAAAACTGACTGATAAAAATAAATAGATTGCTCCTTCAATAGGGGGGGGCTGACTAAAAATTATTTATACTGTAGATAATATTAGCTACGTGCCTATGATATTAATGGGGTGTGATACAGGGTTATAAATCCGCTTAAAATGGTATAACACAATAATTAGCAATTAGATCGATACTTTTCTTAGCTTCTACGGTCTACTATTATACTGAAAACAATAAAGAGGATGAAATGATGAATAAATTTATTACAGGTTTATTAAGCCTTGTTGTCGTTTTAATATCAGCGGCAACAGCACAAGCGGCGCAAGTTGAAGTTAAGTGGACAAATCCTGATAAGTATTCTGATATTGATGCGGGCCAAGAACATCGTCAACATTTTAAAGACAGAACCTTTAAAGCCTTTGAAGAGCATTTTGCTAAAATGGCTGAAGCGCTACCAGAACAACAAAAATTAGTTTTTGATATAACGAACCTAGATTTAGCCGGCGATGTTAATTTTGGTGGTACGAAACGTATTCGCATTATAAAAGATATCTTTTTTCCACGTATAGAGTTCAGTTACCAGTTATTGAATGCCGATAATACTGTTGTTAAAAGCGCAGAGGTTTCATTAAAAGATATGGGGTTTTTAATGCATAGCAGTTTTAGATATCGTAATGAATCGTTAAGTTATGAAAAAGATATGCTTGATGATTGGTTTAGAAAGACCTTTGAAAATGACATGATTAAATAGCCTGATTTTTCTAATCAGAGCAGTGTAATCAGAGCAGTCTGATCAGAGTTTTTCATTAGCATTTTCAGTAATGATTGTGCCAGCTAAAATCTATTAGTTGTCAGCTTTAAGTGAAAAATCATCAGTAAAATATAAAATTTAAGGCATAAAAAAACGCAGTTAAGCTGCGTTTTTTGGTTTTAACTTTTGGCTATTTAGCTTTGTTCAAGCTTAGCTAGTACCATAAATAACTGCTCTATTTTTTTTACAATATCGATCAGTGCTTGCTGATCTGAGGTTTTTTGCCAATAAACCAAATCATTGGCTACTTCTTCAACATATGGCTGAAAAGTATTGGCTGAACATTTAAAGCCAGCGTCTGGGGTAAATATTGCCGCAAAGCCTGCTTGTTTGGCTTCACGTAATGTAGTTAATGTGGCGTCTGCCGCCAGTGACTTCTTTAAAATGATCGAAATATTATCGATTAATTGTTTGTGTACCGCTTCGCTCATAATAACTCATCTTCGTTTCTTGTCTTCAATGGCGCTATTATGCCTAATTGATTGGCATTTTGTTAGCTTCTAAGATAATTTCTCTAACAAGTTTTGGCATTAAATTAAAGTGAATATTTACATGACCAATGCTAGGTCAAATTGTTCTTAGGTTTTGTTCGCTGCTCCCGCAATTTCTCTAACCAGTTTTGGTATTAAATTATGGTGATATTTATATCACCAAGGTTAGGTTAAATTGTTTTAGGTTTTGTTCGCTGCTCCCGCAATTTCTCTATCCAATTTTGGCATTAAATTATGGTGATATTTATATCATCAAGGTTAGGTTAAATTGATGGGTGTTTTGTTCGCTTCTCCCGCAATTTCTCTGACAAGTTTTGGCATTAAATAGCCAGGTAAAATCGCCAATAGCTGCAAAGTGATTTTTTTTGCTTCTGCTTCTGTGACATCAAAATGAGCGACGCCTTGCACTTTATCAAATAAATGTAAGTAGTAAGGCTGAATACCAACATCAAATAAGCCTTCACTTAGTGCTGCTAGCGTGTTGGCGTTGTCATTAATGCCTTTTAACAATACGCTTTGATTAAATAGTGGAATTCTGGCCGCAAGCAAAGGTTCAATAGCCTGTGAAACGTTAGCGTCGATTTCGTTGGCATGATTGACGTGAAAAACAATCACGGGTTTAAGTCTTGTTAAGCTTAAGGTTTTAACCAAAGCAGGCGTTATACGCTGTGGAATAACGATGGGTAAACGGGTGTGAATACGTAACCGTGTCACGTGGGGGATTTTTTCAATTTCGGTAATTAACCATTGCAAGTGATCGTCACTGGCCATTAATGGATCGCCACCGCTAAAAATCACTTCGTTGATTTCTAAATGCTGTTCAATATAGCTAAGGGCTTGTTGCCATCTTGCTTTATTTGGGCTGTTATCGGCATAAGGAAAGTGGCGGCGAAAACAGTAGCGACAGTTAATTGCACAGCCTGTTTTTACCATCATTAATACCCGATGTTTATATTTATGCAGCAATCCGGGGGCAACGGTGTCATGTTCTTCTAGTGGATCTTCGCTATAACCGTCAGTTATTGAGAACTCTAAATCTAATGGCATAACTTGTTTTAGAATAGGGTCGTTGATATCGCCTTTTTTAATGCGAGATAATAAGGGGCGCGGCACACGCACCGGAAATAGTTTACGTGCAGCAAAGTGCTGTTGATAGCTTTCTGGTGAAATTTCGACCAACTCTAACAAGGTTTTTGGGTCGGTAATAACATTTGCCAATTCTTTTTGCCAAGAAGTGTGCAATTTATCGCTGATTTGGGTTATTATTTGCGGCATTTCTATATTCAATTTTTAACCTTTGCGTGTACTGCGTGAACGAACGAGCATAATAATTATGGCTAATTTTAGCACTAACCAGTTCAAAGCTGGACTTAAATTAATGATTGATGGTGAACCTTGTAACATTATCGATAATGAAATTGTAAAGCCAGGTAAAGGGCAAGCATTCAACCGTATTAAAATTCGTAAGCTAATATCTGGCAAAATATTAGAAAAAACTTATAAATCAGGTGAAAGTGTTGAAGGCGCCGATGTGATGGATTCAGAGTTAGGTTATTTATATGCTGATGGTGAGTTTTGGCATTTTATGGATAATGTAACCTTTGAACAAGTGGCGGCCGATGAGAAAGCCGTGGGCGATGTCGCTAAGTGGTTAGCAGAAGGTGATATTTGTACCATTACATTTTGGAATGGTAACCCTATTTCAGTCGAGCCACCGAACTTCGTTGAATTACAAATTACTGAAACTGACCCTGGCCTAAAAGGTGACACCGCAGGCACTGGCGGTAAACCGGCAACACTGGCAACTGGCGCCGTGGTACGTGTACCATTATTTGTTCAAATAGGTGATGTGGTAAAAGTTGATACGCGCAATGGTGACTATGTGTCACGTGCGGGTAAATCTTAAGTTTTAGCTACTATGCCGAATGACAAAAGCCTGCATTTTGCGGGCTTTTTTGTTGCCGAGCAATGATACCCTTGATTAAATTAATGCCATTTTTCTACCGTGGCAAGACAAACGCCTTGACCACAACTTTTTACTCGTTCGCCATTATTACTTGGTAACTTACTCAGTGCGTTTTGGCGAAAGAACCATGCATTATAAGTTGAAAATGACCAATTTGCCCCCACGTTAAAGGCACGCAATTTTTTTAAGGTTCGCTATGCAATCAGCATTAAAAATATCAGGATTAAAGAAAACCTATAAAGGTGGTTTTCAAGCACTTAAAGGTATTGACCTGACGGTTAAACAAGGCGATTTTTTTGCTTTGCTTGGCCCCAATGGCGCCGGTAAATCGACCACTATCGGCATTATTATGTCATTAGTGAATAAAACGGCAGGTAAAGTTGTTGTTTTTGGGCATGATATTGATCAAGAACTTGAAACAGCGAAAAGCTTTATTGGTGTAGTACCGCAAGAGTTTAACTTCAATCAATTTGAGTCGTTAATGAAAATCTTGGTTAACCAAGCAGGTTACTACGGTGTAGAGCGTAAATTAGCGGTTCAGCGAGCTGAGAAATATTTAAAAAAATTAGACTTATGGGATAAACGTAATGACTCGGCCCGTATGCTTTCAGGTGGCATGAAGCGTCGGTTAATGATTGCTCGAGCATTAATGCATGAACCACAAATGCTGATACTTGACGAACCTACTGCCGGTGTAGATATTGAACTACGCCGCTCAATGTGGGAGTTTTTACGTGAGCTTAATCAGCAAGGCATTACCATTATTTTAACCACACATTATTTGGAAGAAGCTGAGATGCTTTGCCGAAATATTGCCATTATCGACTCAGGTATTATCGTTGAAAATACCGATATGAAATCTTTATTAGCTAAATTAGATGTAGAAACCTTTGTTTTTGATTTAAAGCCAAATAGTGTGCCAACAGGCTTGGCGGATTTTAGCTCTAGAGTGATTGATGATCACACCTTAGAAGTGGACGTTAAAAAAAGTCAAACCATTAATGCTGTGTTTATTGATCTCAATAAACAAGGTATTGAAGTATTAAGTATGCGAAATAAAAGTAATCGCCTAGAAGAGTTATTTGTTGGTCTAGTCGGTAGCGGTCAAGCAGCGAGCAAAAGCGCGGTTAAGGAATAAGTATTATGGCATCATCTAGAAATATCATTGCGCTTAAGAGTATTCTGCACAAAGAAATACACCGCTTTATGCGTATTTGGGTGCAAACCTTGGTTCCACCAGCGATTACCATTAGTTTATATTTTGTTATCTTTGGCTCGTTAATTGGCTCGCGCATTGGTGAAATGGGTGGCTTTGATTATATGTCATTTATTGTGCCCGGTTTGATTATGATGAGTGTTATTACCAACTCATATTCTAATGTCGCCTCGTCATTTTTCAGTGCCAAGTGGCAACGAAATGTCGAAGAAATGCTGGTGGCACCTGTACCTAATTGGGTGATTGTGGCTGGCTATGTGGGCGGCGGAATGGCACGAGGCATGTTAGTAGGCAGTATAGTGACGCTAGTATCTATGTTTTTTGTTGATATACAAATACATAACATTTGGGTGATTATTACCACAGTGGCACTTACCTCAGCTACCTTTGCTTTAGGGGGCTTAATTAACGCCATTTTTGCTGGTAGTTTTGACGATATATCTATTATCCCGACTTTTATATTAACGCCACTGACCTATTTGGGCGGGGTGTTTTATTCGATCAGTTTGTTACCTGATTTTTGGCAAGGTGTATCGCAAATCAATCCGATTGTGTATATGGTCAGTGCTTTTAGATATGGTTTTTTAGGTATTTCTGATGTGAGTTTGACCTTGTCATTTTCGGTATTAGGCGTGCTTATTGTGAGTTTGTACACTATTGCTATGGTGTTAATTACTAAAGGTATTGGTTTAAGAAGTTAAGCTTAACCACTAGCTAATAAATTGAAATTTATAGGTAAAAATTAATGAGCAATACAGAAATAACCGGTGACTCAAGAATGATTGAAACTAACCAACCCGACATACATGAAAAGTTGGTTGATATCATTCATAAGCATATTGAGCATCCATCACGAAAGCCAATACAGGCACACACTCAGCAAGCATTTGATGAAATTAACGCTATTGTGCTCGCATTTTCGGGCGAAGTTATTCTGGATTCTTGTTGTGGTGTTGGCCAAAGTACGCGCTTATTAGCCAAGCAAAATCCAGATGCCTTAGTCATAGGGGTAGATAAATCTGCCCATAGAATTAACCGTAATGTTGATGAAGTTCAGCATGATGACGGTCAAGGCAGAGTAGAGAATTATCATTTGATCCGCGCTGATTTAAATGACTTTTATCGCCTTGTTGTGACGGCCAACTGGCAAATAAGTCAGCATTATATTTTATATCCAAACCCTTGGCCAAAAGCTAAGCACGTGCAGAGACGCTGGCACGGTAGTGCTGTTTTTCCACAAATTATTGCTGTTGGGGAAGAAATTATTTTACGCAGTAACTGGCGACTTTATTTAGAAGAGTTTCAACTGGCCGCGAGTATATTTTCTTTGCAAGGCGATATATCAGCGATTAATGATGCTGAGCCGTTAACGCCATTTGAGGCCAAGTATCAAGCGAGTGGACAGCAATGCTGGCAATTGCGTATTTTTAAGTAACGACAGCGCTAAACTAAAAACAAAAAATTGGTTAAATTAACAAATATTTAGCCAATTTATAGCGTTTGAATATTCAGTGTTAAGCTGCTTTTTATTGTTTTTATTATATATTTCATTTAGTTATGTTTTTGGCCTGAATGTTGATATTACTTTAGTATATCAACTGGTAATTTAGGATGAATAACATGACAAACAATATTAAAAAAACCGTTTTTATGCTGGCATTAAGCAGCTTGGCAATTGTTGAACTGGCTTTGGTTTATATAGCAACTTTAGTGGGTTAAGTACTATTTTAGCTAAGTATTACCGCTAAAATCAGGCGAGTTAAATTGAGCTTTATTTGGTTTGATCTTAGGTTTAAAACTCAATTTTGATTGAAAAAACGAGACTTTTGCTTGATTTTTTATTACAGTGCCGCTCATATATAAATATCAACTTACTCAAGGTAAGTCGTTAATAGTGAATAAATATGACGGTGAATAAACGCGCGGCAAAAGCGTCTGAAGAGTCTTTACTGCGCATCTTTACCATTCCTGTCGCACCTGATTCTACATTAGGTCGAATAGAGAATGAGATGTCGCAAAACTTGGCAGGCTTTCTTGGCGCACATATAGCGGCAACAGAGCAAGCGTTGAGCGAAATTGAAAAAGATTTTGCTGATTCGCAGATCCCTGAAGAGCCGGCTTTTGTTTCTGATCACATGCAGCACTTGCTTGACAAGTTGGTGTCTCAGTCTGTGCATACCTCAAGTCCAAGTTTTATTGGCCATATGACCTCAGCACTGCCTTACTTTATTTTGCCGTTGTCAAAGTTGATGGTGGGCTTAAATCAAAACTTAGTCAAAATTGAGACCTCTAAAGCCTTTACCCCGATGGAACGGCAAGTTCTGGGTATGATGCATCGTTTAGTTTATCAAGATGAAGCACCATTTTATCAACAGTGGATGCACAGCGCTAATCACTCCTTAGGCGCATTTTGCTCAGGTGGCACTGTCGCTAATTTAACGGCACTTTGGGTTGCGCGTAACAACTTACTAAAACCTGACGGCGACTTCAAAGGAGTAGCACGTGAGGGCTTATTTAAGGCGCTTAAACACTATCAGTATGATGGCTTAGCTATTTTAGTCTCGGCTCGTGGTCATTACTCACTGAAAAAATCAGCCGATGTACTTGGCATAGGTCAAGACAGCGTTATTGCTATTCCAACCGATGAAAATAATAAAATTGACTGCCAATTACTAGCGGCTAAATGTCAGCAATTAGCCAGTGAAAATATTCATGTACTCAGTATTGTTGGTGTCGCAGGGACAACGGAAACTGGTAATGTCGACCCGCTTGATAAAATGGCCGCTATTGCCCAACGTTATGGCGCACATTTTCATGTTGACGCCGCCTGGGGTGGAGCCACTTTATTATCGAATAAGTATCGCCCCTTATTAAAAGGCATTGAGTTAGCTGACTCGGTGACTATCGACGCACACAAGCAAATGTATGTGCCGATGGGCGCTGGGCTAGTGGTGTTTAAAAACCCAGCCTCAGTGGCCGCTATTGAACATCATGCGGAGTACATTTTACGTAAAGGTTCGAAAGATTTAGGTAGTCATACTTTGGAAGGCTCACGCCCAGGTATGGCAATGCTGGTATATTCTGCCCTGCACGTGATCAGTCGCCCTGGCTATGAAATGCTGATTAATCACAGTATTGAAAAAGCACATCATTTTGCTGAGCTAATAGCGCAGCACCCTGATTTTGAACTGATCACTAAACCTGAGTTATGCTTATTAACTTATCGCTATAATCCTGCCATTGTACAAAAATTGTTGGCGCATGCTGATGATGTTGAGCAGGAAAATATCAATGAATTACTCGATAAACTGACCAAGTTTATTCAAAAACGCCAACGTGAAAATGGTAAATCTTTTGTTTCTCGTACCCGTATTGAAGTGAAGAAATATCAAGGGCGTAAAACCTTAGTTTTTCGTGTTGTATTAGCCAATCCATTGACCTCAAAAGCTATTCTTCAAGATGTTTTAGCCGAGCAAACAACCTTGGCACAAGAAAGTGAAAGCTTTTTGCCTTTGTTACTGGCGATGACCTAAACATTTTTATCGGCAAATAAAAAAGCGACTACCCTAAGTAGTCGCTTTAATGTTTACTGCGTTATAAAGCTATACAAAGTTATACATTCATAAAGCTATACATTCATATAGCTATCCAGTCATAAAATAACTTAAGCTAAGGTTACTCGTAGGTTATCGATTAACCGTGCTTTACCACAATGCGCGGCCGCGAGAATCACCAGTTCTTTATCGTCTTTGCTTGCGGGTTGTAAAGTGCGCGCGTGACAAATATGAATATAATCAGTTTTCATGCCAGCCATATTAATATTACTGGCCGCTTTTTGCGCTAAGCCAACAAAGTCATCGTTGCTTCGTATTGCTTGAGCAAGCCACTTAAGGTTTTGACTTAAAGCGGGCGCTATGTTTTTTTCTGCTTCGTTGAGATAATTATTACGTGAGCTTAACGCTAAGCCTGAGGCTTCTCGCACGGTTTCAACGGCTATTATCTCAATCGGCATAGATAAGTCTTCCACCATGGTTTGAATAACTTGCACTTGTTGATAGTCTTTTAAGCCAAAGCAGGCAATATCGGGTTGCACTAAATTAAACAACTTACAGACAACTGTTGTTACACCACGAAAATGTCCAGGGCGACTTTCACCACAATAGTGTTGAGAAACATTCGGTACTTCAACGTAACTTTGTTGGTCTAATCCCTTGGGGTAAATAATCGCAGGCGTTGGCGTAAATAATAAGTCGCAACCCGCGGTAAGTAATTTCTCTTGATCCGCCGCCATAGTGCGCGGGTAATTACCGATATCTTCAGTAGCGCCAAATTGCATTGGGTTAACAAAAATGCTGGCAACTACTTTATCGGCAACCAATTTCGCTTTTTCTACTAAGGCAATATGCCCTTGATGTAAGTTGCCCATAGTGGGAACAAAAGCAATTTTAAGTCCTTGTTGGCGCCAAAGATTAATTTCGCCACGTAAATTCGAAATTTGTTCAATTGTTTGCATGGTTATTCTACTTTCTACTCGGTGTGAATGTTGAAGGCTTAAGCTCTAATGACGATGGCTTTTATAGCCAACAGATTCATTAATTGCTCAGCTTCTAATGGTCGACATAATATACTGCGTATTTGTGTAACAGATATGTTGGCTAGGTGAATATGTGCTCAGGGCCTGGAAAGTTGCCTTTACTGACTTCATCAATATACAGCTCTACTGCCTTTTTTATATCGCCAGTATCGATTAAAAAGTTACGTGAAAACTTAGGCATATAACTACATGAGATGCCTAAGGCGTCATGCATCACTAAAATTTGTCCATCGGTATCTTTACCTGCCCCTATACCTATGGTTGGTATAGATACGGCTTGGGTAATGGCTTTACCTAGGCTACTTGGAATGCACTCTAGCACTAATAATTGTGCACCGGCAGCCTCTAATGCTTTGGCGTTTTCAATCATCTCTAGGGCTTTGTCGCTTTCTCTACCTTGTACTTTAAAGCCACCAAAGACGTTAACCGACTGTGGTGTTAAGCCTAAATGGGCACAAACGGGGATACCGCGCTCAACTAAGCCTTTAATGCTGGCTTCTAACCACTGGCCACCTTCTATTTTTACCATGCTGGCACCGGCTTGCATTAGCTTAGCGGCGTTTATATAGGCTTGTTCGGTAGTTGCGTAACTCATAAAAGGCATGTCAGCGATAATAAGGCTGTTTTCCACACCACGTTTTACACAAAGTGTATGATAAGCCATATGGTCGATATCAACGGGTAGGGTATCGTCATGGCCTTGTAAAACCATGCCTAGTGAGTCACCGATCAATATTGCGTGAATACCTGCTTGATCGAATATTTTCGCGAAACTGGCATCATAGGCGGTAATAGTGGTAATTTTTTCACCTTGTTGTTTCATTTTCTGCAAGGTGGCGGTGGTTATTCTGGCCATAGTATTTCCGTTGGTTATGATGCAGCATTAATTTTTGCTACTTTTAGAGCTGTTATTCTAACTTAACTTACTGTGAATTTTTAGTCCATTTATATTAATCTGGTCAGCCAGTTCTTGAATATTATCACCATCAGGTAACATTAAGTTAGGCGCTATTTCTGCCAGCGGTAGTAGCACAAATTCTCGTTGTTTTAAGCCATAGTGCGGAATGGTTAAGCGTTCAGTACTGATAACTTGCTGGGCAAATAACAGTATGTCTAAATCCAGTACCCTAGCGCCCCAACGATTATCTTTGCGAACACGACCGGCAGTTTGCTCAATATGTTGTAGTTGATCAAGTAAGGCAATGGCACTTAGGCTGGTTTCAATGGCGACCACAGCATTCATGTAATCAGGTTGATCTTGTGGTCCCATTGGGCGACTAAAATATAATGAAGACACTTGGCTAACCTGACAGTTTTCTAACTGCGTTAGTTTATCTAACGCAGAAGATATTTGAGCTTGCGGATCAGCTAAATTACTGCCTAAACCAATATAGGCTAAAGTCATTAGGTTTCGCTACTAGCGCTTTCTACCCGAGGTTTTTTGCGCTTACGCGTGGTGCGTCGAGGGCCATTCTTACTAGGTACAATGCTTTTTATCATCACTTGTTGTGTGTCGGTATTAGCTTCTTGAAAGTCTCCCCACCACTTAGCTAGTTCTTGCAGAGAGCCTGGCTCGCTTTGACTAATGTTTGGCTGTTCAATTTCAGCGCGCAGTAATAAAAAGTCATAACCGGCTCTAAACTTAGGGTGTTCAAGTGCTTTAAATGCGCGTTTACCATCTCGGCGAACTAACTTCTCTTGTAAAATCCAAATGTCTTTCATTACAGCTTGAAAACGTTTGGGTATAGCAATACTGCGCTGTTGCTCTGACATTACTTCACTTAATGCGCCAAAAAATGCATCTTGTGGTGTTAGTTTGGCTTCACGATTTAATCTTTGTATCTGCTCTTGCATCGGATACCAAAGCATAGCCGCAAATAAAAATGCTGGGGTAACACGCTGGTCATTATTAACTCTATGATCCGTGTTTTTCATCGCCAAACTGATAAAATCAGCTAAATAAACTTGAGATTTTTGATTCAGTTGTTGATCAACGGCAGGGAAGAAGTATTGAAATAAACTGTAATCACGCAGCAGTTCAAAGTTTGCTAACGCTTTGCCAGACATAAACAGCTTTAAAAACTCTTCAAACAAACGCGCAGGCGGAATATTAGCCATCAGTGGCGCAAGCGTTTTTATCGGCGCTTCGGTGTCAGAATGAATTTCCATATCTAATTTTGTCGCAAAACGAATAGCGCGTAACATTCTAACGGGGTCTTCACGATAGCGTGTTTCAGGGTCACCAATTAAGCGAATTTGTTTGGCGTAAACATCAGCGACACCATTGGCAAAGTCATAAACCTTAAAGTCTTTGGCTGAGTAATAAAGTGCATTAATGGTAAAGTCACGACGTTCGGCGTCTTCTTCAATACTGCCATAAATATTGTCACGCAATAACATGCCGTCTTCACTTTGCTTTGAGGTTTTTTGGCAATTTTTTTCTTCATCGCTATCGTGATGGCCCCTAAAGGTGGCCACTTCAATAATTTCACGACCAAATACAATATGGGCAAGACGAAAGCGACGACCAATAAGTCGACAATTACGAAATAATTCTTTAATTTGCTCAGGGGTTGCGTTGGTGGCAATATCAAAATCTTTAGGTTCAAAACCTAAGATAATATCGCGAACACCACCGCCCACTAAGTAAGCGTCATAGCCGCCTTTATTTAAGCGATATAATACCTTTAAGGCATTATGACTAATGTGTTTTCTAGATACAGGGTGCTGATCACGTGAAAGTATAATAGGCTGTTCAAATGATGGCTGCTTAGAATTTTTTTTTCGTGCTTTTCCGAGTACTTTTTTACACAAATTGATCACGCTTTTGATAATGGTGGACCCCAGTTTTATCGATAAATTTCCCGCGCAATGATATAACAGTGTAAACGAAAAGAGAATGGAAACAGTGTGAAAAGTCGACGTTAATTGTACTTATAAAACTATTTCTTGTGATTTTGGTACTTGAGTGATCGACCAGTGGGCGATTGCCCAAGTTAAAAGCTCAGTCACATTGGCTTGTTGTAATTGTTCAGGCGGCTGTTGACCCAAAAATTTTAAGGCGGCAAATAGTGAAGGTACTGGATTTTTTTGATCAATTTCAGGGGCGTTATTTTGCTTACTGAGTTTAAAGCCTTGCGGAGTTACTGCCAGTGGAAAGTGACCAAACTTAGGGGCATTATGCTGTAAAATTTGATAAAAACTTAATTGCCTTGCTGTGGGTTCAAGTAAATCACAACCACGGATAACATGGGTAATACCTTGATAGATATCGTCAACAACAACCGCTAATTGATAGGCAAATAGGCCATCTTTTCTTAAGACAATAAAGTCTTCTTGAGCGAGTTTAGCATTGCAGGTTACTGAGTGTTGAATAAGGTCGTGATAGTGTGAGATACCTATAGTGTTAATCACACGAATAGCACTAGCATTTTCTGGCTGTGATAAGTGTCGACAATGGCCTTGGTAGATGCCACCTGTGGCTTTAATTTGGGCTCGCGTACAGCGGCAATAATAACTGAGTTTTTCTTGGGCTAATGCGGATAATACTTCACGATAAACTTCACTTTGTTGGCTTTGGTAAAGTACGTCTTCATCCCAGTGTAAACCATAGTTTTCCAGTGTGGTTAATATTTCAGCACTGGCGCCGGCCTTTTCCCTAGGTGGATCAATATCTTCAATTCTTACTAGCCATTGGCCGTGATTATGCTTGGCATCTAGATAACTTGCTAGCGCAGCAATTAATGAACCGAAATGTAATAAGCCGGAAGGCGAAGGGGCAAAGCGGCCCCGATAGTGACTGGCAGTATCGGGTCGCAAAGACTGGCTGATATCAAACAAGGTTGAGGGCTTTTAACCCGCGAGTTGACGTTCTTTGATTTCTTGTAATGTTTTACATTCAATGCAAAGATCAGCGGTTGGGCGGGCTTCTAAACGGCGAATGCCAATTTCAATGCCACAAGAGTCACAAAAACCAAAATCATCATCTTCAATAAGTTGTAAGGTTTTCTCAATTTTCTTGATTAGTTTACGTTCACGGTCGCGTGTACGTAATTCAAGACTGAACTCTTCTTCTTGAGCCGCACGGTCAACAGGATCAGGGAAATTTGCTGCTTCATCCTGCATATGCGATACGGTACGATCAACTTCTTGGCGAAGTTGTACACGCCACGCATCTAGAATTTTTTTGAAATGTTCTAGTTGCGCGGCATTCATGTATTCTTCTTTAGGCTTTTCAACGTAAGGGTTGACACCTGCTAATGCTAAAATACCTAATGTTTTCTGTGCTGGCATGCTAATTCTCCTAGCCCTAAATCGATGAATACTGGTTACGTCATGTAACTTCATCGCTTGGTTGCAACGGCCAATTCATACAGGCCCAAAATATCCCACATATATTGTGCTAACTTATATAAAATTCAAGGCTTAATTGATAAATAATTAGGATAAAATATAAAGTTTTTTTTAAATATTACGGCTGTTTAAATTTTAACCAAGATGACAATAAAATTTGAGCAAGCTCTTTTAGCAAGTTTTTAACCCTCTCGTCAATCATTATTCTTGCTATTTTTTTGTTATCACTAAAATGTGACCGGTACTTTGTTCGCTAACGTAATAGTAAAATTATGTTTTTCTTTTTGAAAAGTCGCTTTGTAAGCTATGATTTCAACGCCTCGTTGGCTTGCTTCACGCAGCAGCTCTGCGTATTTAGCATCAATATGTGCTGCAGGCTTAACATCTTTTATGCCTGAATGTAGTACCGCAAATAAAAGAACGGCTCTGTGGCCGTTTTCTGCCATGACCATTAACTCGCGTAAATGTTTTTGCCCTCGCAAAGTCACCGCATCTGGAAAATAGCCCTGATCTTCTGCTAATAAAGTCACGCTTTTGACTTCGATGAAAGTCTCTTGGCCACTTTTATCGGTCAGGTGAAAATCAATCTTACTATTTTCGTCGCCATATTTAACTTCGCGCTTTAATGTTTTAAAACCCTGTAGTTCAGAAATGGTGCCATTTAAAATGGCTTGTTCTGCCAATTGATTCGCCCGCAATGTATTAACACAAATAAAATGTTCTTCTTGGGTCTGTGTTAACTCCCAACTAAAGGGGTATTTGCGTTTGGCGTTGTCTGAGGTGCTAAACCAAACAGTATCATTAGGCACCGCACAGCCACTCATCGCACCGGTATTGGCAACATGAATGGTGCAATCGCTACCATCTGCTAAGGTGATATCTGCCAAGAAACGTTTGTAGCGCTTAATTATAGTCGCTTTTGTTAAATTAATTTTCATTACATATTTTCATTAGATATTATAAGTCATCAGGCTTATTACATGTTACGTGATGAGCTGTTGAACTGCTAATTTCTCTCAACAGGCTTTACTGTCTTTATAACTTAGTCATAAAAAATGACTTAGGGATAAAACACAGTTTAAGACCATAAAATTGTTTCCCGTACTTAATTTTCAGTAAGCAATTCAGTAAGCCATAGAATAGAAAATCTGTATTGGTCTTTAGCGAATCAGCTGCAAAGGTTAATTGTTTAGCGGTATGTTGCCGGTATGGTGCAACGGGTATAGACTATTAGCTTAACATTAAATGCAAAGGCGATAACATGACCACAGCTAATTCTGCTTCAGTATCAATAACCTTAACTACTAGTAATAACGCACAAGGTTGGCAGCAAGATAAAACCCTACAAATTACCCATGATAATATTGCCATTTACTTACCTCAAGACGCAGCCCATCGCTTACGCCAAATTCAAATGGCTGCGCGTAAAATAGAAAAATTAGATATTGAGCATGCCTCGCTTCAGGGTGATGCCTGGGATGAAGCGAGTCAGTGGGCTTTTGCGCTTGGATTTAGTTGTGTTAACAAACTAGAGAATATCAGTTTTTGTGGTGAGCCAGCGTTAATTGAACGTTTGCATAATAAGCTCGCTGTTTATGCTTGGAGTCGCGACTTAACTAACCAAACACCGGCTGAACTTTACCCCTTAAAGTTGGCACAATTAACCTCAGACTATATTAAAAACCTTGCCCCTAATCATGTTTCTACTCGTCTGATTCAAGGTGAAGAACTCAAAGAGCAACAATGGATGGGTATCTACAATGTAGGTAAAGGTAGTGTTAATAAGCCATGCTTGCTCGAGCTTGATTTTAACCCAAGTGCTGATGACAATGCGGCAGTTACTGCTTGTTTAGTGGGTAAAGGTATTACTTTTGACAGTGGTGGTTATAGTCTGAAAAGCAATGTTGGTATGTTTGATATGAAGTGTGACATGGGCGGTGCAGCTGTTGTTGCTGGTGCGTTGGCATTGGCAATCAAACAAGGTTTGAACCAAAGGGTTAAGTTATACCTCTGCTGTGCAGAAAATATGATCAGCAGTAATGCCTATAAACTTGGCGACATTATTACCTATAAAAATGGCGTTACTTGTGAAGTGGCTAACACCGATGCCGAAGGCCGTCTTGTGCTAGCTGATGGTTTAATGGCCGCTAGTGAAACGGGTGCGCCAATGATTATTGATGCGGCCACCTTAACCGGTGCTGCTGTGATGGCCACTGGCGGTGATTACTCTGCTTTATTCGCGCTTGATGATAACGTGGCGGCAAAAGCGCAAGCATCAGCAAAAACCACCGGTGAAGCATTATGGCAGTTTCCTTTAGAGTCTTGGCACCAAGATAAATGCCCATCAGCATTTGCTGATACAGCCAATAGCCGCACAGCAAAAGGTGGTGGGGCTGGTGGTGCGAGTAATGCCGCAGGATTTTTATCACGCTTTGTCGATAACGACGGTGCTGGTTGGTTACATTTTGATTTAGCCGGCGCTTATAATGGTGCTGAATCTAGCTTATGGGCCGCAGGTGCAACAGGTCTTGGTATTGCTACGATTGCAGACTTGATCACTAAGCATTAATTTTTTAAAGGCAGGCTTTGGCCAGGCTAAGTGGCAGTTACTTGCTTTTACGAGTAGCGAGCAAAGCGCTTGTCACTAAGCAAACTGACATTTACTCAGCTTTTTATGGTCTTTTAAAACCTCAATTTAAAGCCCCAATTTAAGAGGTGAAAGCAGTGCTAGAAAAGATATTTTCTAGCACTTTTTTATATAGATTACGATGGCTTGAAGGGCCTGGTATTGATGAGGACTGTTAACTTTTTAATGCGCTTTAGTGTTGTTGTAAATACTGTTCTAACCAAGACTTTGCACTGTCTAGATCACTAAAGACATAAAAGGTAATGTTACAGGCTTGGTAAATACGTCCTAGCTGTAACTGCTGAATATCAGCAGTGCTACTGTCAATTAATACACTCGCATTGGCGATTAAGCCATGTTTTACGCGGTATTTGTTGACCTTGATTAAGGCATCTTCCGCTTCAGGTGAAAAAACACTATTGCCATAAAAAGCAATTAATAAGCCCCACGGTTGGCCGGAAAACTGTTCACAAGCACCATACATATCCTTAATATATTTTTCGGTCACGTGCGCATTAAATGGGCCAAAAGCTTCTACTTGTAAAATGTTCGAGCGCGATGCTATTGAATATTTATCTTCAACTATTGTTTCCATTGTGCAAACTCCATTTCAACCAGAGGGGGAACAGTAGTAGCAGTATTTTACGTGCTTGCCAAGTAAGCATGTTTTCGAAAAATTGCCAATTTAAATCTCTTTAAAAATCAAGGCTAAAAATTTATTGTCCATGTTTGAACTGGTTCGTACCTAACACCTAGGGCGGTCGAGTATGAATGATATAAGCTAAAGCTAGTAATGCTCAGTTGTTGTTTAAATACGCTTTGTTGAAGGTGTTTACATAGTGCGGGTAATGGCGTTTTTGCTTTGCGATAAAGGCTTAGGTGCGGTTGGTAGCTCATGTTTTCAAGCGCAATATTACTGCTCAGGCTTAACTCAACCACAGTGCGCTGTAAATATATTAACCAGTCAGGACAGCTTGCGGGCATCAGGTGTAATACCTGCGCCTTTTTAAAATAACCTAGCTGAGACAACAGGATAGATGAGGCCTTGTTTTGTTGTATAAGAGCTTTTAGGCGCTGTTGCATCAAACCATGCTGTTGGCTAATTAATTGCGCTACACTCGCTTGTTGTTGCGGGGCGATACAACCTAAAAAGACCAAAGTAATATGAAAGTTTTGCCTGTCGATGGGTTTAAATGGCAAAGATAAATGTTGCTCGCGCCAATGGGCAATTTTGACTTTATCTGTGTCGACAATATCTAAGGCAATAAACATGCGTTTTTTCATCAATATGTCCATTTTAGCGACTTAAAAAAATGATAGTAAAACTTCTACCCATCTCATTAACCTGGTGACCATGCTTGGATATTCCCGCGATTCAACGGACATTAAGCATAAGTAGTGTAGAGTTTATTCGCTATATATTTTGTATGGCTACTATATTCAGGTTGCTGAAATAATAGTAGGAAGTCGCCGCTGATCTTCATATTAATAAAGCCTATTTGCTTTTCTGTGATTTGATTGATTGGTTAAGTCTTCTCAGAACAGCCCTACATTCTTCTTTGTCTTTCATTGAGCCAGTATTGCAGACAGATTTTTGCGTATCCTTACCTATTTTAAAGTTACGCTGAACACCATGATGAACACATGACGATAAGAAAAAAACACAGGCCAAGCAACTGATAATTTTAATTTTTTCTTCCATAACGTTAATTAATATACCTTAAGCAAGGAGTCGGATTCAGCTAAAATTATATTCAACACGGAATGATGCGAAAGGAGAGATATTTAATTTTATAGAAATGTTCTACAATCCTAAAAAGCGTCACTCTTATACCGATAGTCTTTCAGCTACTAAATTTGAGAAAGCATATTTTTCTGAGTTAGAAACTGTCTAGTGAAATATGGGAAGTCCAAGTTTAATCAAAGATAAATAGCATAATCAAAAGTAATAAGTTAACGCATAGCCGATGCGTTAACTTGTTGACTTCATCTAAGTGATAACCACTTGTCAGTCAATTACTGCGCCGCTAATTGACGTGTTTTATCATTTATATTTTTATACCTATAAAAAATCCAAACAACCAAAATATAAAAAGTAGAGTTCATAAAATTAACCTTCCAATTAATAAAATATTAGCCGACCTTTTACAAGAGTTAAAAAGTAACCAGAGTGTGGTGTTGCAGGCAGAACCCGGGGCAGGTAAATCTACTGTCGTGCCGCTGGAGTTATTAAAAGCTGACTTTTTGAATGGTCAGCGAATTATTATGCTTGAGCCTAGACGAATGGCAGCAAGGTCAATTGCTCATTACTTAGCGAAGTGCTTGGGTGAAAAGGTTGGTGAGACTGTTGGTTATCAAGTAAAAAATGACAAAAAAATATCAGCTGCCACAAGGCTTGAAATCCTAACCGAAGGAGTATTAACAAGGCGACTTCAATCAAACCCTGAATTAGCAGGTGTTGGCCTTATAATATTTGACGAGTTTCATGAGCGGTCGATTAATACTGATTTATCACTTATGTTATCTCTGGAAATTCAACAAGTCATTCGTGAAGATCTTCGCCTTTTGGTGATGTCTGCGACGTTAGATACAAATTTAGTATCAAAATACCTCGGTGACGCACCTGTGATGCTATGTAAAGGAAGAGCATATCCTGTTAGCGTTTTTCATCAAAAAACTGATAAAAAACAGTTGGCATCGAATGTCTGTAAAGCAATATTTAATGTCATTGAAGATGAGGGAGATATTCTTGTATTCCTCCCTGGCGTTGCTGACATAAAAAGGTGTATTGCACATGCTGGCACAGTATTTTCAGAAAACAATAAACTTAAACTGGTGTCATTACACGGTTCATTACCATTGGAAGAGCAGGAAAAGGCGATTGCATTAGCACCACCAGGCGATAGGAAAATTATTTTCACAACCAATATCGCAGAAACCAGTTTAACTATCGAAGGTATTACCTGTGTCATTGACTCAGGTCTGGAAAAAAAACTTATTTTCAACCCGTCAAGTGGTATGTCAAAGCTGACGACAACTCATATATCAAAAGCGTCAGCCGAGCAACGCAAGGGGCGAGCAGGTAGGTTATCTGCAGGGAAATGTTTAAGGTTATGGAGTGAATCCGAACATATATCGCTAAAAGACTACCAAGAAGAAGAAATTTTGAATGCAGATTTAGCTGATGCCGTGATAGAGCTAGCAAGCGCTGGACATTCAAATTATGAGGAAATTAATTGGTTAACACCTCCGCCAAAAGCGCATTATGACTCAACTCAAGATTTGCTGGTAACATTAGGTATGCTTGAGAAATCAGGAAAAATCACAAGGCTTGGAAAACAAGCAAGTACTCTGCCTATCCACCCAAGGCTAGCTAAGATGATGTTGACAGCGAATGGCAACCAAGAGCGTGAAATTGCTTGTAATATTGCTGCTCTCTTGTCAGAACGAGATATATTGCAAGGGAGTGATAGTGCTGATTTCTTGATGAGATTACAGGTTCTTATTGAGAACGCGACGGGTCATGTTAATAAAGCTTATGTAAATAGAAATACGTTAAAAACGGTAGTTAAAGATGTTCAGACATTACAGTCATCTATAAGACATAAAAAAAGCAAAGTAGATATTTCAGATATTTCAGACATTGCAGCATATTTGTTGCTTCTAGCATTTCCGGAAAGGTTGGCTAAAAGACGTTCAGCTAATAGCAATAAATATCAACTAGCCAATGGTAAGGGGGTTTTTCTCGCAGAAGATGATCCTCTTATTAATCATGAGTATTTAGTGGTTAATGATTGCGATGCGCAAAAAAAAGAAGGTCGAGTTTTTAGTGCGATTACTTTTAATAAAGATATTTTATCTGAAAAGTTTTCTCAGGAAATGTCAGAACAAATAGCATATGAGTTAGCCGCAAACAATAGCCGTGTATACGCTAGGGTATTGAAAAAATATGGCAGTTTAATCATCGAAGAAACAAGAAGTAATGATGTGCCGACTGAATTCATATTAGACAGTATTAAATCGTTGATAAAGACAGATGCTAGAAACATATTAAGCTGGACTCAAGAGTGTGATGATTGGATGAAAAGGGTGATATGGCTTGGGGGTAAAGTGGAAGGCTTTCCCGTGCTATCAGAGACTTTAATCATGAACACGTCTGAAAACTGGTTATTACCGTATGTTTCCAATATTAAAAAAATATCGGATTTAAAACGAGTGAAAATATTACCCCTATTATCATCATTATTAACATATGAAGAATCAAAAGTACTTGAGAAAGAAGCTCCCGTAATTTATACAACACCCAGTAACAAAAAGGTTTCAATCATTTACGACAAAAATTCAGAGCCAACAGTGGCTGTCGTATTACAAGAATTGTTTGGTGAGCTTAAATCTCCAATGTTGGCAGGTAATAGTATTGCACTACGCTTTGAATTGTTATCACCAGCGCGAAGACCAATACAAATAACCAGTGATTTAGCCAATTTTTGGGGTGGATCATATATCGAAGTTGCAAAAGACATGCGAGCTAAGTATCCCCGCCATAGATGGCCGATTGATCCCTTTTCTGAACAAGCAGGTAGCTCTAGAAAAAAACGAATGACATAAGCATCTATATCAAATAATAATTGTTGAGATTTCAAGGTGCTAATGCGTTAGCGCTAGGTTAACTAAATAAGTCATGACTGTATTTTCACTAAGCGTTTTTAAGCCGCTTTATTATCGCGTGTCTACTTGAAATAGGCATTTTTATAACCATCTTAAGTATAAGATTACCCTACTGGAAAGCCACTGTGAGCGACAACAGCCAAACCATTAATCAGCCTATTTCGGATCATAGCTCCGCAAAAAAAAATCCTAAGGCATTCAGCAGTCTGTTACCTATTTTCGCTTTTATAAAACCATATAAGCTAATGTTAGCCTTGGCCTTATTGGCTTTATTAGTCACTGCAGCGGTTAACTTGTCTTTAGGACAAGGGGTAAAGTTTGTTATTGATAAGGGTTTTATTGCCGGTTCAGTTGAACAATTGCAATCGGCTATTTTAGCTTTAATCGGCTTAATTAGTTTGCTGGCCGTTGGCACTTTTAGTCGTTTTTATTTAATGTCTTGGTTAGGTGAACGGGTCAGCGCTGATATGCGCAAAGCGGTGTTTAATCGCATTGTTACTTTGCATCCTAGCTACTTTGAAGAAAACCGCAGTGGCGAGCTAATGTCGCGTTTAACCACTGACACCGCCTTATTACAGTCTATTATTGGTTCGTCTTTTTCAATGGCACTGCGCAGTATATTACTACTGATTGGTGGCTTGGTGATGTTAATGGTCACTAATTTTAAATTAACCCTTTTTGTGGTTTTTTCAGTGCCCATTATTTTAATACCTATGATGATTTATGGTCGTAAAGTCAGAAAATTAGCAGAAAGTTCACAAGATGCTATTGCTGATGTTGGTACTTATGCTGGCGAAATTATTCAAAATATAAAAGTTGTGCAAAGTTATACCCATGAAGCAAAAGAACAAGATGCTTTTGCCCATGAAGTAGAGAAGGCATTTTCTGTCGCCAAACAGCGCGTAAAGCAACGTTCATATTTGATCGCTATTGTTATTTTTCTTACCTTTGGGGCGATTAGCGCGATGTTGTGGGTGGGCGGTATGGACGTGCTAGAAGGGCAGATGAGTGCTGGCGAATTAGGCGCCTTTATTTTTTACGCCATCATTGTTGCTATGTCTGTCGCCACTATTGCTGAGGTATACGGTGAATTACAACGAGCAGCAGGCTCAGCGACTCGGCTGTTAGCATTACTTGAGATTGAAAGTGATATCAAAGAGTTAGTTTCTCCACAAGTAATGAATAATCATGCCCAGTCGGTGATCAGCTTTAAAGAGGTTGACTTTTGTTATCCATCACGGCCAGACAGTGCGGCACTTCATCAGATCAATTTAGCCATACCGACGGGGAAAATTGTGGCATTAGTCGGGCCATCGGGTGCAGGTAAAACAACGTTATTTGAATTGTTACAACGATTTTATGACCCTCAAAAAGGCAGTATTAGTTTTAATGATATCGACATCACTGAGCTAAAATTAACTGATTTACGTCAAGCCATGGGTATGGTGCCGCAGCATCCGATACTGTTTAGCTCTGATGTCTGGCACAACATACGTTATGGTAAGCCACAAGCGAGTGATGAAGAGGTTATTAGCGCGGCGAAAAAAGCCCATGCCCATGAGTTTATTGAACAACTACCCCAAGGTTATGCGAGCTTTTTAGGTGAACAAGGGGTGCGATTATCGGGTGGGCAAAAACAGCGTATTGCTTTAGCCCGAGCGATTTTAAAAGACCCTGAGGTATTACTGCTGGACGAAGCAACCAGCGCTTTAGATGCAGAAAGTGAATACCATGTGCAAGCCGCATTAGATGAACTAATGATCAATAGAACAACATTAATTATCGCGCACCGATTAGCTACTGTGATTCATGCAGATTTAATCGTGGTGATGGACCAAGGGAGAATTGTTGATCAAGGCGATCATAAGTCGTTGTTAAAAAGCTCGACACTATATCAAAGGCTTTGTGAATTACAGTTTGATAAAGCCAACGGTGAGGCTAATTAATAACGCTGTGCGACTCTTTGTAATATAAGTTGCTGTGCAGCCAATAGACATATTTTTATATAAGGGCTATCCACTTAGCCCAACCGACCACTACATGTTGTGTTTACTAGATTTAACCTCGTCGATCACTTATGCCAAAAAGCCAACCTAATTTAGACACAAATTTGTCTTAATAAATAGACCGCTTAGCCACCACAGCGGTCGTTCATCATTTAGTGCTAACAAAATCAATACTTCTGCTCATATCCAATAAATAGATATTTTTGCTATCACCCCCCATAATCAGGCTGATCCACAATCAGGAAAATAAGCACACTGTATGTTGAATAAACCTAACTTCAAGAGCTAAAAAAGAGCAGTTTAACTTTATTAAAATTTTGTGGTGATAGTTGACGCTTTAATACTTGCAATCCACAGCGGGACATTTCGCTATTTTTTAATTTTCAGCTTCCACTTTGGAAGTATATTTAGCAATGGTTTTACCACTTATTGCCCATACCAAAACGCCTCCCCAAGCAATGAAAGATAAACCTGCTGGAATACAGGCCAACACTATCAGCTTAAATTGCTTCCGATTAAAAATTAATGCAAGCATCGCAGGGAGAAACCAAAGAATAAATACTCCGACTAACACAAGCGCTATAAAGGCATAGTTTTCACTTATTAATACTTTGTTTAATATATCCACCTACTTATTTCCCTTTAAATTACGTTCCGCATAATAAATCATTGCTGCACGGGCATGTTCAGCATAACCTTCCCCATAATGCTCACAAAGTTCGTTCATTTCTGACATATCCACACTGTTGGCCATTTGTATATAGCTGTCAAAACTAATGCCCGTAAAATCTTCAACCATAAGGCTCGACATATGATTGATACTTTTATAGTGTTTGTCAGTCAACTCTTGCACTTCTTTACTATCTATCGGTTGACCGATTGTCTTTGCAAAAGCTTTTGTGATTTCAAGACTCTCTTCTTGTAGTTCCTGTGCATCCTCCTCACTTAATTTAGCAAAATTTTGTACACTTTCTTGAACCTTTTCTTCCCCTACCCGAGAGCGAGTCATAGCATCCCATCGCTCTACTTTATCTTTAGGGATGTCTTGAAAAAAGATATCCAAATTTTTCTTCGCTTGTAAATTATTCATAGTCGCCTCAATACTGTTAATCATTAGAGAAATTGATTGTTGACGTTCTACTAACATCACTCTTTGTTCAGATAGGACTTGATGTAAGTCTTGACCTTTAGCGTTGAGTAAATTCTTAATGTCTTCAATACTAAAGTCCAAGGCACGGTAGATTAAAATTTGCTGTAAAATAACTAAGTGCTTTTGACCATATGTTCGATAGCCGTTATCAGGTTGACGCATTGGTACCAGCAACCCCTTATGATCATAATAATGTAAGGTTTTTACGCTAACATCAGCCAACTTGCTTAACTGACTTACACTATATATTTTGGCCTCAACCATATTATTTCTACCCATTAAAGTTGTGATGTTTTGTAACTTCGTCCTACATTGCCAATGTTCAACTATGACCTAGGGTGAGAGTCAACCAGTATTTATTGTATTAAATGTAACAATCCAAACGTAAGGCAATAACACGCCCTTAAAAGTCGGAGGTAGTAATAGATTAATTGAACCGCCCAGACTACATTAATATTGAATGTCTAAAATGCTAATATTTGTATCTTAGCAAGCATGTGGTAAGTTGGATATTCCAAAGAACAAAGATCTTTTTGTGGTAATAGCTCGCTTTCAAATATGAAATCTCACCGGCAGCAATGAGCTTCAAGCGTACGTTAGGATTAACGAGTAGCTAACTTCCGCTCTACACCAAGGGGACATTAGCACCAACAAATATTAGTGCTAAAAACTAAACTGATTGGGGATTTAGTTTAACCGTCACTATTGCCACAAAACGATCCTTATTTTCATGTCAATCATCACCAATATTATGTCTACTATCATTACAGATAGCTGACATTAGCAGTGTTTTTCTATGGCGCTGTCGCCCCCAAAGCACCTTAGAAACTTATAAAAATTTGACCCGTCCCTGTTACTCCTTACAAAAAATAAATTGCTTCATTTAGCTATTTTAGCTTGAAAAAAAACCAAATTAAAAAGTGTTTTCATGCTCAAAAAACAGTCATTAAAACAAAATTTGATTCTGCTATTGTTAAGGTTATACAGATTAATTGGCTCTTGCTTTTAAGTGCTTTATTTAAATCTGATAATGAAACCGTAATTTACGGAAGAAAAAGTTGCTACTTGCCCTAATAGATATTTTGTGCGTATTAGTTTATCCCACCCACAGGCTGAAATTTGTAGGCTTATAAGTCGCTTTGGGCTATCGACCTTCGTCTTAGCATGCTAGTGACCTTCGTTTTAGCATGCTAGAATCGTGTTAGCGAGTTTAATTAGTTTTCTTTTTAGGTAAACGTAGCCTCACATTAGGGAAATAATAATGTCAAATCAACCATACCTGCAAGACTCATATTTCGACAATATGCCACAAGAAATTTCGTTAAAAAGGTGGCAAAGCACGGTTAACGTTGTCTCTGAAATTTTTGATGTGCCCGGAGCTTGGATTATGCAAGCTAATATTAAAGGGGTCGAAGTTCTTGTTGCTAATGAGTCTATACAGGATGATTTTCCAGCCGGTATCGCATTCGATTTCAATGTGAATGTTTATTGCAAAACCGTTATCCAAAACAAAAAAACACTTTATGTTAAGAATGCTGAAAAGGAAGGTATTTGGAATAATAACCCCGAATATACAGATGCTGGTTTTAAATCCTATTTAGGTGTCCCCTTGCAATGGCCCAATGGTGATATGTTTGGCACGCTTTGCGTCTTAGACACAAATGAAACCAATTACCCTGCAAGCTTTATTAGGCTTTTATGGCAATTGAAAGAGTTGATTGATGGAGATCTTAGAAATTTATTATTAATTAAAAAGCTTAAGAAACAAAGTGTGACCGATGAGCTCTCTGAGATTAACAATAGATTTGGTTTTATCGAAAATGCACGGCAGTTAATCAGCTTAGCTAAGCGTTCACGGATGTCACTGTCATTAATGTATTTTGATATTAATGGGTTGAAAATAATGAATGACTCTTATGGACATAAAATGGGGGATTTTATCATCAAAACTTTTGCTGAGGCACTTTCAAAATCTATTCGCAAAGAGGATATCATTGCGCGATTAGGAGGAGATGAATTTTGCTTTTTAGGGGTTCATCAGTTTGATGATAAAGGGGAGACGGTAAAATTAAGAGTAACTCAATTATTTGCAGAGTTAACAAAATCTGATGAGCGAATTAAAGGCGTCTCTTTTAGTGTCGGTTGTAAGTCATTTGATCCTGTTAATGGGTTTGATCTTGATAAAATGCTATCAGAAACAGATTGTTTAATGTATGCAAACAAGAAAAGCACGAAAGAGGCACAAAAGTGATTAAGTTTTCTGGGCAGCCTGTTTTGGCGACAGTCATTAAATACATGCATGAGCCGTTAGCTAATCACCCAATAAATTAGTTATTTTGGGTTACCCATTCAATCGCTTTTGGCATATCAGTGAGATCTGGAATAATGGGGTCAGGTTTTTAATTTTGAGATAGTAGGCTTTGAAGTGATAAGACAGCTAAAGATATAGTCTATTTGGTATAATATTTTCTAGCTCACTTTGTGCCCCATTGTGACATTGTGAGATAGGAATATTTAATTTATGTCCGCTATATGATCAGAAAATTGACGTTCAATATTCCGACTGGACTTATTCCGCTTTGCGCACTTTCTTAACAAAAAATAATACGAAAACTCTTTTTATTAATTCGGATAACTATAAGGTCAGCAGCATGGCCTTTAGCTGATTGTAAAAATTCTGAGACTTGAAAAATTTAACCTGTGTGCTGCATTCACCGATTGAACTCAAGGTAATAACTTGTCATAGACATTACCTAAATTTCACCACGTTATCAGTCACAGTTTTTTTTATCCGTTTAATACTGAATATTGAACTCTCGCCATTATGAATATAAATAATACCTTCGCCTTCAAACGGTGTCGGAAATTCTATCTTACCTCTGCCACTAACAGGTCTTGCATCATCAGTGCCTTCCCACGAAAACTCTAGTTCTGGCATTCGGGTATTAACAGCAACATCTAAATTACCTTTTACAGCACAAAAAATAAATTTCCCTTGGTCATTTTCATCAAAGTAAAAATAACCTTCTTCAATTAAATCAACACTATCTTGTGCCCAAACTTCCATTTCAGTTATACGCCACTTGCCAACAAATTCATTCATTTTCACACCTCAAACGCATTTTATAATCGGTATTAAATTCTTAATATCCGATACTTGCCCAATATAAATGTCTTACTCTCTAAATGTATCATCCAAACCTAACAAGGTGTTGTGTGATAATGCATTGAGTGTATGTCACTTTTATCACTATAACCTTGCTCAAGTTTAGCTATTATGGGGTCAATATCGGATATTTCTAACTGCTTTAACATGTCATCCTTGATTTGTGAAAACTGCAAATAAGTTGAGTCAGTGTCTAGTGTTCTTGAGCTAATAACAAGTGCTTTAACCTCAATACAATAAGTAAAATTCGCTCTAAAATAACCACAGCAACACTTAGTTTCTGAGTCCGTAAGCAAAGCCGTACTTCCTTGCACCAAGGCGCTTTGGCACTTTAACTCTCACATAAAAATATTTTTTCTAAGCTATAAATACTTAACACCTGTCACTGCCTACACTTTACCTCAAGTTGGCCAATTTTTTAAAACCCTATAACTGTCCATGTGCCAATAATTTGATATTTTAACGAATTGATATTGAGCTGAAAAGTTTATCTGGAAAAACTTGAGCCTAAATGACTTTCGAACATAAATATGAAGCATAAATTTGAGAGGAGTTTTTCGCGTAGAAGAAGGAGTACAGAAATCAGTGCTGTGTGACTAACCTTGTATCATTTTTTGAATGTAGGATTGATATGAAAGGATTTTAGAAAACCGCTTGATTATTTATTAGATAATCAAGCGGTGTCTAAAATTGTTGAGATGACGCATAAGCCGGGTTTTGTATCTCTTCCGAGGAAGAGTGACAATCATTCGTCTAGGCTATAAATCGCTCTATAGCTCAAGCAACCTACCCGGTTTCCACGCGAACCACGCTTATACTATGAAAACTTACGTTAACATAGTCATGAAACCCTATTTGGTCTTGCTCCGGGTGGAGTTTACCCTGCAATTACTGTTACCAGCAATCCGGTGCGCTCTTACCGCACCCTTTCAGCCTTACCTGTGAAACTTTCGAAAAAGTAACCATCGGCGGTCTTCTCTCTGCTGCACTTGTCGTGGGCTCGCGCCCCCCAGGCGTTACCTGGCACCCTGTTCATTGGAGCCCGGACTTTCCTCCCCTCTATCTGTTTACCACTTATTAAAAATAAGCGGTACAACGATAAAGCAGCGATTGTCTCGTCAACTCAGGGCGCATTCTACCCGATATATTCACTTAGGTCTAAATTAAATATCACGGGTATAGATCTGCTGTTATAGTAAGCTAAAAATGACTTAGGCTTTATTTATGATCGAACTTTGGCATTGCCACAATACTCGCTCACTTCGTGTTTTGTGGGCTTTAAAAGAAATGCAGTTTGAATACATCTTGCACACTTTGCCATTCCCACCGCGTTTTTTAGACAAAGCTTATTTACAGACTAATCCTTTAGGCACAGTACCTTTTCTTAAAGATGGCGCTACCACGCTGACCGAATCAAGTGCTATGTTGTTATACTTAGTAGAGCGTTACTCGCAAACTCAGTTGAGTTTACCCGCAACACACCCAGAATACGGTGCCTACCTGAATTGGCTCTTTAGCAGTGATGCTACGCTGACATTTCCACAAACCTTAGTCTTGCGATACAGCCAGTTTGAAAAGCCTGAACGTCAACAGCCACAAGTAGTTAAAGATTACGCCATTTGGTATTTAGCGCGCTTAAAACGCTTAAATAGCCATTTAGAAAACCATCACTATTTGGTCGACAATCGCTTTACCATTGCCGACATTAGTGTTGGTTATGCGCTTTATTTAGGTGAACTACTCGGGCTAGCCAAACACTATCAGCCACAAACTCAAGCTTACTTACAAAGGCTTAAAAGCAGAGAGGCCTTTATAGCGGTAAAAGATATCGGTGAAAAAAACAGTCATTACACCATCAAGCCAATAGACATCACCTAAGCCGCTACTCTTTCATGGCTAAAGCATATTCATAAAGTGCGTTTTTCTTCACCCCATGAATTTCTGCCGCAATAGCACAAGCTCTTTTTGGCTTCATTTCTGACAGCAGTAACTTCAGTGTTGCCACCACATGGGCAGGAATATCATTGGGATCAATTTTTTTCCCTTCGATAATGAGCACCATTTCACCTTTAAGCTGATTAGGATCTGCTTGTAAAAAGCTTAATAGATTTTCGGCCGTGTCTGAATGAATGGTTTCAAAGGTTTTGGTTAATTCTCGCGCCATCACCACATAGCGTTCACCGCCAAGAGTTTTAACGATATCTTCAACGGTATCAATGGCGCGGCGCGGCGCATCATAAAACACCATGGTGCGTGTTTCGTTGGCCAATTCATTTAATGTCGATTGTCGCGCACCTGTTTTTGAGGGTAAAAAACCTTCAAAGGTAAATCTGTCGGTGGGTAAGCCCGCAACAGACAGCGCCGCTATGGCCGCACAAGCGCCTGGAATCGGCGATACCTGAAGCCCTTGCTGGCGGCAATGGCGTACTAAATGAAATCCCGGGTCACTGATCAACGGCGTGCCCGCGTCTGACACTAAGGCAACGCTTTTGCCTTCTTTTAACAAAGTGGCAATTTGTTCTTGGCGTTGACGCTCGTTATGATCATGCATCGACATAGTTTTATTTTTAATCGCATAAGCGGATAATAAACGTTGGGTATGCCGAGTATCTTCACAGGCAATAATATCTACCTGTTCGAGTATATCCCGCGCCCGTTGACTAAGATCACCTAGATTGCCGATAGGTGTGGCAACTATATATAAGGTGCTGGGCTGAATTTGAGAATCCGACATAATAAAATACTTGTGTTGAGACTGAAGAGGATGAAGTTTATTATAAAGCACTATTAAAAAGTATGGATTTATTAACTTTGACACTCACTAAATGGTTTTCATCTTATAAAAGTGCTCTTTGTGCGTTGGCAACAGTGGCTATTTTGGCCAGTTGTTCAACAACTAAGCTAAGTCAACCAACAGAGTCAGCTGAAAAACAAGCTGAAGTTATGCCAGCGCTTGCAACAGATTTAACCACTGAGCAACAGCTTGCACAAGCGACAGCACAAATATCAGCCAACCAGCAGGATGAAGCCCTTAGCTCGTTATTAAACGCCAGTGAGTTATATTTAGCAGAGGCTAAACCCCATAAAGCGCTTTGGTTAGCTAAGCAACTCAACGGCTTAGTGTCATCATCAACACAGCAATATCGCCTAGCTATCATTGAGGCTAAAAGTTTATTAGCCTTGGCAAGAGTACCTGATGCTTATCTCGCACTGGAAAACGCAAATAATATTAAAGAAAAAGCGCAACTGACTCATCGCCTTGATTATTTTCAAACATTAACCAAAGTGCAAACACAAAGAAAACTGCCCATTGCCGCACTAGATGCAAACTTAAGAGCTTTTGCTGAAAGCTCACCGGCAACTGAGTACGATATTGACATGATTTGGCAACAACTTTGTCAGCTATCACCTTGGCAGCACCAACAGCTAATTAAAATGTCGCCGCCAAACTTTGAAGGTTGGAGCAAACTGCTTTCTTTTGCCAATCAATTTGGTGATGACGACGCAAGATTCAAACGCTATTTACGCCAATGGCAACGAGAGTTTAGCAGCCACCCTGCGCAATATATTGTCGCAAGGTTACGACAACAACCACCCACATTAACTAACGAATATCAAAACATTGCCATTATTATCCCGCTTTCAGGTAAACAAGAACGCGCCGGCAAAGTAGCACAACAAGGTATACTGGCCGCTTACAATATTAATAGCGCTAAAACCTTACACTTTATTGATTCAACAACCTTAGATATGACCACCTTAAATGCCAAGCTGACCGAACTAAAAATCGACTATGTTATAGGCCCGCTACTAAAGGAAAATGTTAACCTCTATTTAGCCCAAACCGAGATAACAACACCGACGTTATTACTTAATTTACCATCAGCAACTAGCTTATTACCTCATCAGGTTGCGCTATCAATGCGACCAGAAGATGAAGCGATACAAGCGGCAACTACGCTCAGTCGTCAACATTATCAATACCCTATAATATTAAGCCATCAAGACAGTGCCAGTCGTCGCATCGCGCAGACCTTCAGCCAACAATGGCAACATATCACGGGTAAGGCACCAGAAATTGTATTTTTTAATAGTGATGCTAAAATGCAAAATCAACTTAAGGCCAGCCTTGGCGTTGATCTAAGCCAGCAACGCACAAAAGACCTAAATCGCCATATAAAATATTCCATTCAGAGTGAATTACGTAACCGTCGAGATATTGATATGATTTACGTCGTGGGTTTGCCGCTAGAAACCAAGCTTTTAAAGCCTTATATTGACGTTAATATCAGCCCTTTTGCTGATATAATTCCGGTCTATGCTAGCTCGCGCAGTCACAGCTCAAAAATAGACAAAAGTGATAATCGTGATTTATCTGGGCTAATATTTACTGAAATGCCTTGGCAGTTAAAAAGCAAACAACAAAACCAAGTCTTAGCCGCACAAGCAAAAAAACTTTGGCCTAATCGCAGTGACAGCTTGCAAAGCATTTTTGCCATGGGCTTTGACAGTTTAGCGTTAGTAGACAAAGTTTCTACTATGCAAAATAAAACTTATGTCCGCCATTATGGTCAAACCGGTATATTACAGTTGGGCGTTGATAATATTTTGACGCGCAGCCTAATTTGGGGCAAATACAGTCGCAGCAAGGTACAAGAAATTGCTATGGACCAATAAAACCAACACAGTAACCACAGGTAAGAATAGTGAGCAACTAGCCGCCCACTATTTAAGCCAACAGGGGCTAGTATTACAGACCTGTAATTTTCAAAATCGTCGTGGTGAAATTGATTTAATCATGACCGAAAATGACGTTTGGGTGTTTGTAGAGGTGAAATATCGCAAAAATAATCACTTTGGTGGCGCTATTGCCGCTGTTTCTGTTAAAAAACAGCAAAAAATTAAACAATGTGCGGCATTTTACCTGCAACAGGCCGGATTAAATGAATATAATACCCCTTGCCGATTCGATGTTATTGCGATGCAAGGCGATATTAATAACCCAGCAATTACTTGGCTTAAAAATGCCTTTTAATTAATGCTTTTTAAGCAATGAAACCACGGAGCTAAGTCCACCATGTTAGAACGGATAAAAAGTAATTTTACTGAAAGCATACAAACAAAAATTGCCGCCAGCGAATTATTGGCAGGGCCAATTGAGCAAGCTGGCATGGCAATGGTACAAAGTCTATTAGCCGGCAATAAAATATTAGCTTGTGGTAATGGTGGCTCAGCTGCTGATGCCCAGCATTTCTCCGCTGAGCTATTAAATCGTTATGAAACTGAACGTCCACCTTTGCCAGCCATTGCTCTGACAACCGACAGTTCAACTATTACCTCTATTGGTAATGACTATCACTTTGATGAGATTTATTCTAAGCAAGTGCGTGCATTAGGTAACAATGGTGATGTATTGCTCGCTATTTCTACCAGTGGCAATTCTCGCAACGTGATCAAAGCGATCGAAATTGCCGTTTCTCGTGATATGCCAATCATTGCTTTAACCGGTGGTGACGGTGGTGATATTGCTGGCCTACTAGGCGAAAATGATGTTGAAATTCGAGTGCCGTCAAGTCGTACAGCACGAATTCAAGAAGTCCACTTAGTGGTTATTCATTGCTTATGTGACATCATAGATACTACATTATTTCCGCAAACTGAGGCTTAGTATGTCGATAAAATCAATTGTAAGCATAATCACCCTTGCTGTGTTACTGCAAGGCTGTGTTGCTGTCGCGGTTGTTGGCGTTGTTGGTGGTGCGAGTATGGCAACTGATAATCGTTCTTTGGGTAATCAAATAGACGACCAAAAAATTGAACTCGATGCGTATGCCAAACTCACGCAAATAGACGCGTTAAGTGACAACACCAACCTACAAGTGGTGAGTGTTAATGGCAGTGTGTTAGTTATTGGACAAGCGCCAAATAGCTATTTGCGCGATCAAGCTATCAAAACCATTAATGGGGTGAATGGTGTTAAGCAACTACATAACCAAATTCGTATTAGCAACACCATATCTTTTATCACAAAAACTAGTGATGTTTGGCTAACGTCAAAAGTAAAAGCTTCTTTATTTGGTGCTGAGAAACTAGACGCCACCAATATTAAAGTGATAACAGAAAATGGCGAAGTGTTTTTAATGGGCTTGGTGACTAAAGCACAAGCGACTATGGCGGTAGATATTGCGCGCAATGCAGGTGGTGTTAACCGAGTATTTAAAATATTTGAATACCTAGATTAGCGCTTAAAAGAACGTCTAAAACACTAATATATTGCAAAAAAGGATGTCTGGGAAGCCTGAACATCGTCACTCTTTTACATTCATGTGATCGTGACATATCGTTCTTCCCTGCACATCGTCACTCTTTCACATTCATGTGATCGTGACATACCGTTCTTCCCTGAACATCGTCACTCTTTCACATCCATGTGATCGTGACATACCGTTCTTCCTGAACATAAAAAAGCAAACCGAATGGTTTGCTTTTTACGTTAAGTTTTTCTTTGTTTATCGCTTACGAAAAATATTCACCCTTAATTCTAAATTCTAAATTAAGGTTAGCCAATGTTTGCAGCTTGGTCATTAGCCATTAACAACTCACCTTGTAGCCATTGAAATGCCTGTTGCCTTTCAAGATCTAAGCCAGAAAAAATACAACTATTCCACTGTTCATATACCTGTAATAAATTTATTTCTTCAACAATAACTTGGCTGTTAGCTGAATAGTAAACAAAGGCAATGGCTTTTAAGCCCTCATAAAACCCTAGGCATAATCGCGTTTCATCACTATAACTATATTCATTAACTCTGTTGATCAGCATGCCAAAGTTACCAAAGATATGCGCTTTTAAAAAAACATCACACTCTTCAATCATTTCAAGTGACAATTCAATACCTTCATCGATAATAACTTCAACAATATTTTCAGTAAGCAATGTGAAGTAACCAAAGCTTAATCTATGTTTCATTCTGCTCCTTTTACCTAGCTACTTTTAACTCCTTTCCTGCTACTTTTTAGCTCTGTTTCTACTGTAGCTTGGTTGCTTAAGTGGCGTTAATTTACAACCACTTTTATACACGACCTATTAACCATAGTGCTGAAAACGGGGTTATTCAAACAACAAAATAGCGAAAATTACCCGCTAAAAGCTTAGCAGTTGAATTCACTATAAAACTAAGCGCCAAATAATTTTTCTAGCCAAGATTTCTGCTTAATATTTTTAGGATCTGCTTCGCACTGTTTGTCATAAATCAGGCCAGTGGTAACGGCAGGCAGTAATTGCGAATTTTCACAAGTTTGGCTAACCGCCCGACCACTTTTATTATCAAAGCGCACTAATTCAACACTTGCTGGTACTTTAGACTGACGACTAACCGCGCCTGTTTTCTGCATAAACTCAGCAAATAATACCAGTGCACCACTGCTACCGGTTAATTTAGTTGGCTTGTTATCGTCTCGACCTACCCAAGTGGTGACTAAAATTTCATTGTCATAGCCGACAAACCAACTGTCTCTTAGGTCATTGGTTGTGCCTGTTTTACCCGCTATTTTTTTATCTTTAAGCCGCCACGTTAATGAACTCGCGGTGCCTGACGTTGTCACTTTATTTAAGGCAAAGTTGAGTAAATAAGCCGCTTGCGTTGAGATAATCGCCTGCTCTAAAGCCTGAAACTGCCATAAGGTTTCACCACGGGCGCTGACTATCCGCTCTATTGCATGTGACGTTTCACCAACACCATGATTAGCAACAGGTATATAGAGTTGGTTTATTTGCATTGGTGACATATTTAATGCCCCAAGCAGCATTGACGGACGAGTAACAATATCATCCTGATAACCCAACAGATGAATAGCTTGAGCAACATTGTCCAAACCCAACGCCATACCTAAATTCACCGTGGGCACATTAAGGCTTGATACTAAGGCATCAATTAAATGCACTTGGCCTCGATACTGACCATCGTAATTTTTCGGCCGCCATGCCTGGCCGTTTTCAGTTGACAAGGTAATCGCTTTATCGGTAATTAAAGTGGCTAAATTAAAGCGTTGATAACGCTCTAACGCCGCAATATATATCGCAGGTTTGATTAAAGAACCAATAGGTCGCTTAGCATGTAGCGCACGATTAAAACCTGCGTAGCCCGCTTCTTTCCCACCCACTAGCGCACGAACCGCACCGGTTTTAAAATCAGACACTACCATCGCTACTTGTAGTTCAGCGCCCGACTCTTGCTCTAAACTCGGTAAGGTTTGATCAATACTAGCTTGTAATGCCAGTTGTTGATTAATGGCAAAACCGGTAAACACTCTAACGCCAGATTGCTGCTCATATTGGGATAAATGCCGCGCTAATTCGGCTTTGACTAATTGCAGATAGGCGGGGAATTTTTGCTGTTTTACCCGACGTTTTTTTCTGATCGATAACGGCGACTCGACCGCACGCTCAAACTCGTGTTGGGCAATAATTTCTTGTTGATACATTAGCCTTAAGACTAGATCTCGACGCTTGATAGTGCGCGCTGGAAAACGCCAAGGATCATAGTAACTAGGCCCCTTGACTTGGCCAATAATCATCGCCATTTGTTCTAAGTTAAGTGATTGAATTGACTTGCCAAAGTAAAACTCAGCGGCGAGGCCAAAACCATAAATGCCATTAGCATAATGCTGGCCTAAATAGACTTCGTTAATATAGGCTTCTAATAATTGATCTTTGCTATAGCGATACTCTAATATCAGCGCCATAATGGCTTCATTAGCTTTGCGCCATAAGGTTTTATCGCGCGTTAAAAACATGTTTTTAACCAGTTGCTGCGTTAAGGTACTGCCGCCTTGCACCGTTCGCCCTGCCTTAAGGTTTTGGTACAGTGCCCGTAAAATACCTAAGGGTGAAACGCCATGATGAAAATAAAAATCACGATCTTCGATTAATAATAAGGTGTCTAATAACTTTGTTGGCACCGCTTGCAAGGACACTAAAACTCGGTCTTCTTTGCTTTCAGGCAAAATTCTATCCAATAAAAGTGGCTCTAATCTCAGTTGCGAAACCCTTTTATCGTTAAGGTATAAATTTTGCACATGACCGTTAGCCAGATCTATGGTCATTTTTGTTGCCACTTCCATACCAACGCCAAAATCAAAAGCGCGACGATAAATAATGGCGCGAGTTTTTGATAAGGCAAACTCGCCAGGGCGTCTAACATCAAAAACTTTTTTATAACGATTAGCCATTAACGACTGCTTTAAGTGAGTCAGGGTTAACTCACTACCTAGCTGATAACTTTCTATCGCACCATAAACCTGAACAGGCACCTGCCAACGCTGACCTTCAAACTTATCACGCACTTTACCATCAAGATAAATGCTATAGAGAAATAGCACAAATACGGCGATAACAGCTATTTTCACTATCAGCCAAAATGACCAACGAATAACACTTCTTAAGCGGTTATTGCGCATATCCTCTGGTTTTTTTGCGCTGTTAGCTTGGTCATCTTTTGATTTATTGCTCGCTGTTTGTGCAGTTTTTTTGACTGTCATAGGTTATTAAAAAGCCTCAAGGATATGCGATTAAGCCCTTATAATAATCTAGCTAAGACGAGATCCCAAACGATAATTTTTATCGTTTTAAAATAGTGCTTAACTCACAAGCATAACGGCGAAATTAACGATATAATTCTGCTTTTATCTCACTACCAATGGCTAAAGGTTAACTATGTCTGCATTTAACATGCTCGTTGTGCTTGGTTCAACAGCGTCGGGGAAAACCAAACTGGCAGTAGAGTTAGCAAGAATGCTAAATGGTGAAATAATTTCCGCCGACTCTCGACAAGTTTATCGCGGTTTAGATATTGGCAGCGGTAAAGACCTTGATGAATACCAAGAAATTAACCATCACTTAATTGATATTGTTGACCCTGGTTACGAATATAATATTTTTGATTTTCAACAAGATGTTATTAATGCCCATCAGCAAATAAACTTAAAAAATAAGCTGACTATTTTAGCTGGCGGTTCAGCGCTTTATGTTGATTCAATCTTAAAAGGCTATCGCTTAATTTCCGTACCTGAAAATAAAGCCCTTAGGTCAACATTATCTACCCTGAGTCATGAGCAATTAATTCAAAGGTTAATACAGCTTAAACCTAATCTGCATAACACCACAGATCTTATCGAACGTGAACGACTGGTACGAGCCATTGAAATAGCTGAAGGTGAGCTAGCAGCACAAGATAAAATTAATGACTTTCCCGCACTCAAGCCACTTATATTTGCCATAAAATGGCCCAGAGAGGTTATTCGACAACGTATAACCTTGCGTTTAAAGCAACGCATGGCACAAGGCCTGATTGAAGAAGTAGCACAGTTACATGCCCAAGGGGTTAGTTGGCAAACCTTATATTTTTACGGCTTAGAATATCGTTTTATTGCCCAACATTTACAGGGGCAATTAAGCGAGAATGACTGTTTTCAAAAATTGAACTCAGCTATTCATCAATTTTCTAAAAAACAAGACACTTGGCTGCGACGGTTAGAACGAAATGGCACTAAAATACATTGGCTAGACGGAGATAAAAATACGCTTGCACAAGCCATGGCAGTGATAGCAGGCTTAAATACCACAAATACTACGAATGAGTGCAAAACATAGCACAATAAAATTTAGCCGTTTTCGACTAAAAATGGTCTTTGTAAGCTTAGGTATTAACTGAGAAAAAGTTAGCCGAGTAACCTGTGCTAATAAAGATGATAATACAGATGGGCTTAGCCTGCGCTGCTCGTAAAAACTAGAGCAGCGTCAGCTTTACAGTAGGTAGAAAAACAGTGTTTGGTTAACCGCAACACTTTTTATATTTTTTGCCACTACCACATAAACAAGGATCATTACGATTGGGCGTTTTATCAAACCTAGTGGTGCTTGGTTTGTTCAGTATCGCGCTCAGTTCAATAATATCTTCATCAGCGGTGCTATCTACCGTGATATTAGCAAAAAGTTCATTATCGGCAACTAATATGGCGACTTCTAATTTCTTTTCTTCACTCGTCACTACTAGCGTTAACGGGTGTTTTTCTGTGCCAAGCTTAACAGCACGCTTAGTGTTATAACCTGTTTTTACATGGTTTACTCTGGTATGGATACGCCCTTTGTAATACAGATCGTGCATGATGAACTCCGCTAAATGAAAAACTAAAAATTAAATACTAGGTTTGAGCGCGGCAGTATAACGTAAAACGTAAAATAGTCGACTGTTGAATGCAGGAACTTAAGCCTTGCCTAGCTTTTAGCGAAAGGTGGGGTGAGATTAATTTTTTTGCTCATCAGCCACCGGGTAAAATTTTCTTGATTAGAAAATTAAGCCAATAGCGAGTTATTGGCCTAATGTCATAGATATAAAAAAGGGCTATCCACTTAGCCCGACCAACCACCACATGTTGTGGTTCCTTTCTTTTGTCATTTAGGTCTTGTTGGTGCGCAAACCGGAAGTTAGCAACTCGGTAATCCTAACGACCGCTTCAAGCTCATAGCTGCCGGTGAGATTTCATATTTGAAAGCGAGCTATTACCACAAAAAGATCTTTGTTCTTTGGAATATCCAACTTACCACATGCTTGCTAAGATACAAATATTAGCATTTTAGACATTCAATATTAATGTAGTCTGGGCGGTTCAATTAATCTATTACTACCTCCGACTTTTAAGGGCGTGTTATTGCCTTACGTTTGGATTGTTACATTTAATACAATAAATACTGGTTGACTCTCACCCTAGGTCATAGTTGAACATTGGCAATGTAGGACGAAGTTACAAAACATCACAACTTTAATGGGTAGAAATAATATGGTTGAGGCCAAAATATATAGTGTAAGTCAGTTAAGCAAGTTGGCTGATGTTAGCGTAAAAACCTTACATTATTATGATCATAAGGGGTTGCTGGTACCAATGCGTCAACCTGATAACGGCTATCGAACATATGGTCAAAAGCACTTAGTTATTTTACAGCAAATTTTAATCTACCGTGCCTTGGACTTTAGTATTGAAGACATTAAGAATTTACTCAACGCTAAAGGTCAAGACTTACATCAAGTCCTATCTGAACAAAGAGTGATGTTAGTAGAACGTCAACAATCAATTTCTCTAATGATTAACAGTATTGAGGCGACTATGAATAATTTACAAGCGAAGAAAAATTTGGATATCTTTTTTCAAGACATCCCTAAAGATAAAGTAGAGCGATGGGATGCTATGACTCGCTCTCGGGTAGGGGAAGAAAAGGTTCAAGAAAGTGTACAAAATTTTGCTAAATTAAGTGAGGAGGATGCACAGGAACTACAAGAAGAGAGTCTTGAAATCACAAAAGCTTTTGCAAAGACAATCGGTCAACCGATAGATAGTAAAGAAGTGCAAGAGTTGACTGACAAACACTATAAAAGTATCAATCATATGTCGAGCCTTATGGTTGAAGATTTTACGGGCATTAGTTTTGACAGCTATATACAAATGGCCAACAGTGTGGATATGTCAGAAATGAACGAACTTTGTGAGCATTATGGGGAAGGTTATGCTGAACATGCCCGTGCAGCAATGATTTATTATGCGGAACGTAATTTAAAGGGAAATAAGTAGGTGGATATATTAAACAAAGTATTAATAAGTGAAAACTATGCCTTTATAGCGCTTGTGTTAGTCGGAGTATTTATTCTTTGGTTTCTCCCTGCGATGCTTGCATTAATTTTTAATCGGAAGCAATTTAAGCTGATAGTGTTGGCCTGTATTCCAGCAGGTTTATCTTTCATTGCTTGGGGAGGCGTTTTGGTATGGGCAATAAGTGGTAAAACCATTGCTAAATATACTTCCAAAGTGGAAGCTGAAAATTAAAAAATAGCGAAATGTCCCGCTGTGGATTGCAAGTATTAAAGCGTCAACTATCACCACAAAATTTTAATAAAGTTAAACTGCTCTTTTTTAGCTCTTGAAGTTAGGTTTATTCAACATACAGTGTGCTTATTTTCCTGATTGTGGATCAGCCTGATTATGGGGGGTGATAGCAAAAATATCTATTTATTGGATATGAGCAGAAGTATTGATTTTGTTAGCACTAAATGATGAACGACCGCTGTGGTGGCAGACTGTGTAAAAACTATTTTTGATTTACCCAAATCCCAATGTTTTATCTACACCTTATTATTTTCGCAGTAAATTGTTGGTATGTTGTTTATTTTGGGTTGAGGGAGCTGATATCCGCTTTATTAGCACGTTTATCACGCATATGAGCTAACAATAAAAGGCTAACTACGCCCTTATTGCTTCGAGTAGACTTTCACTGCCCACAATCGACATCATTCGTTTGAGGTTATAAGCGAGAACATGAAGACTCATCTCGGTACTGACATTTTTCAATTGTTTGGTAAGGAAGTGGGTTGCCCCCATCCACATTTTTATGGTGCCAAAGGGGTGCTCTACCGTTTGCTTGCGAATGAGCACCGTGTCAGGTGCATTTTTCAATCGTGTTAGCATTTCTTCCATTTCACCTTCGTGTATCCAACGCCTTATCTTTCGTGGCTCGCGTTTTGATTGGGTACATTTAGCGCGAATATCACAGTCCCTGCAAGCAATGTGGTCAACATAGACCTTGAGTTTCATTCCGCCTTCTTCAACATTTCGCTTATGTGGTATTTCATTCCCCGCAGGGCAAACGTAAAGGTCTCGGTCTTGGTCATATTTGAATAAAGAGCGATTGAAGATCCCTTTCTTTTTAGCACCTGACGTATCCCCTTTGGGCACAAGTGCAGAGGCCCCCATATCTTGAGTTTCTTTGATATCACGTCCGCTGTAGTAACCTTTGTCAGCTAACACTGTAATGTTTTTCTGCGCCAATGCTTGCTGCGTTAACCGTGTCAAATCGGCCAACTTGCCACGGTCATTGGTATTGGTGACTTCGTGCGTCACTATTAAATGATGTTTCGTATCAACAGAGCTTTGAACGTTATAACAAACCTGTCTGTTCATGCCTTGTGTTTTAAGTAAGCGGGCATCAGGGTCAACCGTGGAAAGTTGCTTGTCTGGATGCGCCTCCACTTGTACAGCAAATTCCTTGAGTTCAACTACGCGTTGTTTCATCCATGCAATTTTCTCAGCAGCAGAGGCTTGAACAGCATCGACTTTATCATTGGCATCGGCGGTTTCAAGTCGACTTAAGTAATTCTCAATATGCTTTTCCATACGGCGAATATGATCTTTAACTTTGTTTGGCGTGTAATTGTTGTGCTTGCTATTAACCGCTTTGAATTTACTGCCATCGATAGCCACAACGGCATCGGTGAACATATTCATTTGACGGCATAACTCGATGAAGTGACGGCAGACTTTGGTGATAGCCTTACCGTTGTCCTTTCTAAAGTCGGCAATCGTTTTAAAGTCTGGTTTTAAGCGCTCAAGTAACCACATTAACTCAACATTGCGATGTGACTCTTTCTCTAAGCGGCGAGAAGACTGGATGCGGTTCAAATATCCGTAGATGTATAACTTAAGCAACACGGCAGGATGATAACCTGGCCGACCTGTATTTTTGGCGATAACACGGTTGAACCCTAAAGTGTGTAAATCAAGCTCATCAACAAAGGCGTCAACGACACGAACGGGGTTTTCTTTGGTGACAAAATCGTCCAATGCTTCAGGAAATAGGGTTATTTGGTTTCGACCTTGGCCTTTAATATGGTGGGACATATCAGCACTTCTCGTTCTTGTTTTCCTACTATTAATTATAGCTAATATGCTATCTTCGAGAGCTGAAAATTAAGATTGATTGATCATAAAAAACTGAGGGTTAGACCAAAAGGTGATCAATAGTTTTCACACAGTCTGGTGGCTAAGCGGACTATTTACAGTGATAAATAGGTGTCTAAATTAGGTCTTGTTCTTTTGGTTATGGTGCCACCTAAGTTTGATGGGGTGCATAATAACCCCTCCAGTTAGGTGGCCAAATTAACTATGCCACTACATGTGCTTAATATAGGGTGTATTAATTATTTGTCTGTCTGTGACTACTTTTCGAGGAAGGCTTGTTCGATGACATAATCACCTTGCTCTCGTGAGGTGGCCTTTTTAAAACCTTGTTTATTTAACATTGCCATGGTGTCATCGAGCATGGCCTGATTACCACAAAGCATAAATCTATCCCTACTTGGATCAATAGCCGGCAAGCCAATTTCTTGTGTTAAGGTATTATTCGCTAACAAGTGAGTAATTCTTTGTTGATGAGCTTGAGAACGAAACGCCTCTCGAGTTACTGTCGGGTAATAAATCAGTTTTTCTTTAACCCAATCACCAAAAAATTCATTGTTCGGTAGTTCATCACAGATGGTGTGTTGATAAGCGAGCTCAGAAATATTACGCACACCATGAACCACTATAATTTTTTCATACTGTTCGTATAGGTGTGGATCTTTAATAATGCTCATAAAAGGCGCTAACCCGGTTCCGGTCGCCAGTAAGTATAGGTGCTTTCCTGGCTTAAGCCTGCCGGCTACCAAGGTTCCGGTAGGGCGTGTTGATAGAGTAAGTGGTTCACCAACTTGAATGTGTTGCAGACGAGAGGTGAGTGCCCCATTGGGAACTTTTATACTAAAAAATTCGAGTTCATCTTCATAATTGGCACTGGCAATACTGTAAGCCCGTAGTAATGGTTTGCCATCGACCTCAAGGCCTATCATAACGAACTGGCCGTTTTCAAAGGTGAATGTGGGCTGACGAGTGGTTTTAAAGCTAAACAGCGTATCATTCCAGTGATGAACACTCGTGACTGTTTCTGTAATGGTCTGTCTCATTTAATACTCTTGTAAACTAGGGTGGGGAAGTTATCCGTAGCTATATGATGTTAATATTAATTCTTGAACAGGGTTTGAACCAAGGTAGCTTGCAAATACAGCTAAGTCTTATCTGTTCACATCTTCGTTTTAGCAATGGCCTGAATTTTAGCGACGATAGCCTGCAGGCCGTTGCCACGAGTGGGGGTGATATGGCGCTCAAGGTCCAGTGCTTTGAAATAGCCATTAATGTCAAAATCCAGGATTTGTGTCATGGTTTTGTCATTAAAAACGGCTATCACTAAGGCCAATAGACCATTAACAATTACCGCGTCACTGTCTGCTTGAAACTGTAATTTACCGTCTCGTTCAGTGCTCACTAGCCAGACATTGCTTTGGCAACCTCTGACCAGATTCTCGTTAGTTTTCAGACTTTCATCAATAGGTGGAATACTTTTGCCCAAATCGATGATGTACTGATAGCGTTGCTCCCAGTCATCAAAAAAGGCCATATCCTCAATAATTTCTTGGCTGCTTGGTAGGTTCATCAGGGACTCTCAGATTATATAGCTAGAAAAAAATACCGGCTTCGAGCTGAGCTTCTTCGCTCATCATCTCACGGGACCAGGGGGGATCAAATATCAGCTCTACCGCAACCTTTTTAACATTGGGTACCATGCTCACTCGGTATTCTACATCCCCTACCAACACAGGTCCCATACCACAGGCGGGGGCCGTCAGGGTCATATCGATATGCACGGTTTGTGTATCCTGATTGACAACAACTTTGTAAATCAGCCCCAGAGACAACAGGTCAATGGGAATTTCAGGATCATAAACAGTGGCCAGGGCTTGTAAAACATGATCCTTATGGATAAGACCATCGTTGAGAATAGGAAAATCCAGTTTTTGTGATTTGCGGCCTATGGCATCGGCATCAGTGCCATCAATACGCAGCATATTGCCGCGCCAGGTGACGGTGTAGTTGCCGCCAAGATCCTGGGTGATATTGACAAATTCGCCTTTTGGGATAACTTGTAAATCGCCATTAGGCACACCCCTTGCTTTGCATTCGCGCTCAGTAACGACTATTTTTTGTTGCATTTATTGAACCTCTTTATGACAAAGCACAGGTTTGTCATGACATCTAGCTGACACTAAAGCTTTCACCACAACCACATTCATTGACGGCATTGGGATTATTAAACCTGACTACGCCGTTGACGCCTTCTTTTACATAGTCAATTTCAGTATTTCTGACTAAATCCATCGTTTTGGCGGCGATGGTCAGAGTGAGCTTATCACTCGCCTCGATCCGCGTATCTCCGTCTTCTGGTTGCTTGGCAACGTCCAGCACATAGGAGTAACCCGTGCAGCCGCTGACTTTACTAGACAGGCGCAATAGATGGCCGGGGTGCTCTGCTAACTTGCCTTCAAAATACTTTATCGCAGCTTTTGTCAGGGTGACGGCTTCGCCTTGGCTTTTTTCCGGGGTAAACTTTTCTACATTCATCAAATAATCCTCAGGCCAGCATGTTCTGGACTTTTTTAAGGGCAATAAACAACGCGTCCACTTCTTCTAAAGTGTTATATACCGAGAATGAAGCTCTGGCTGTCCCCGGTAAATTCAAGCGGCGCATCAGTGGTTGGGCACAATGATCACCGGTACGAATGGCAATGCCCTGACGATCCAGAAGAAAGCCTATATCGGCGGGGTGGCAGCCTTGTAATATAAAACTCAACACGCCCATCTTATTGGCAGCATTGCCGATAATGGTTAAGCCCTCAAAGGCTTGGGCCTGTTTCAGGGCGCTAGCCATCAGTGCCTGCTCATGCGCTTGCACCGCGTTTAAGTCCAAGCTGGTAAACCAGTCTATGGCGGCGGCTAAAGCTATGGCACCGGCAATATTTGGGGTACCAGCCTCAAGACGGTTAGGCAATTCGCCCCAGGTGGAACTTTCGTAGGTGACTTCGGCAATCATTTCACCGCCGGTCTGCCATACAGGCCAGTCCTGAAGCACCTTTTCTTTACCCCAAAGCACACCTATGCCGGTAGGGCCAAACAGCTTGTGGCCGGAGAATACGTAAAAATCACAGCCGATATCGCTTACATTCACATTGCCATGGGCAATACTCTGTGCCCCGTCAATGAGCACTAACGCGCCTTGTTCTTTACTTAGGGCGGTGAGCTCTTTTACCGGATTCACTGTACCCAAGGCATTAGAGACATGGGGCAGGGCAACCATTTTCGTTTTCTGTGACAACAAGGCAGCAAAGGCTTCGGTATCCAGTGTGCCATTATCATGGATGGGCGCAATTTTCAGTGTTGCACCGCTGCGCAAACAGGCCTGCTGCCAGGTGACAAGGTTAGCGTGATGCTCCATTTCAGTTACCAGCACTTCATCGCCACTTTGCAGGCGTTGGGCCATGCCATTGGCAATAATATTGATACCTTCGGTGGTGCCACTGGTCCAAATCACTTCCTTGCGATCATGGGCATGAATAAAGTTGGCGACTGTATCCCGGGCTTTTTCGTAGCGCCGGGTGGCCTCATCAGAAAGATGATGGGCACCGCGATGCACATTGGCATTACACTGAGTGTAAAAGTCGGTTATCGCCTGGATCACCGCCTGAGGTTTTTGGGTGGTGGCGGCATTATCCAAATATACCAAGGGGTGACCCTCAATTTGCTGATGCAAAATAGGGAACTGGCCTCGAATTTCATCCATATTCAGTACATTGTTGCTGGTATTCATTTTACTTCCATTTCTACGAAGCGTGAATGCAATTGGGGCTTGAGCCACTGCGCCAGGTGCTGATTAGGCATCTGTTCCACCAATTCCTGAATAAAGCCGAAGTTGAGCATAACCAGCGCTTGAGATCGTGATATGCCGCGTGAAAGCAAGTAATACAAGGTTTCTTCCTCGGTCTCGGCAACGGTGGCACCGTGAGCACACAGCACGTCGTCGGCATAGATTTCCAACTCAGGCTTAGTATTTATTTGACCGCGACGGGACAATAACAGATTGCGGTTATGCAGCTCGGCTAGCGTCTTCTGGGCATTGCGGTGAATATGAATACGGCCATTGAAAACGGCCTTGGCCTTGTCACCGACAATGCCTCGGGCATTTTCTTTTGTCGTGCCATTGGGCATCACATGTTCGATGGTGCTGTGCAGATCAAAGTTCTCTGCTTCGCCGAGCAGGTAAATGGCGTTAAATTTGGCCTTGGCATGCTCACCGTTATGAATGATATCCACATCCATACGTGACAATTCACTGCCATAAGCGATCAGCGTGCTGTTAAGCTGTGCTTTTTGCTGCAGGCTGAAATGATCGCCGCCGATATGTATGGCCTGATGGGTATGCATGGCCAGTCGGTAATGCTCAAGATAAGCTTGTTCACCGATGTCATATTCGGCAAAACCTGTGCTAAGGCTGGCTTGTTCTCCTTGCCCGTGCTCAATCACTGTGGCACTGGCATGGCTGCCTAAGCGCACCAGCACACGATGATGAGACTCTTGTCCATCGCTACTGATATTAATAATCCGAATCGGCTGTTCAATCTTGCTGTCGGCATCAATATCGATAATCAGCCCATCTTCTGCCAAGGCATCGTTGACCAGCCCAAAAAGATGACGCTGAGGTTTGATCTTGGCAAACAGGGCGTTGGCCGTGCTTTGTTGCTTATCTGATGCATCCTGCAAGCTACTGATATGAAGCCCTTTTGGTAAAGACAGTAAGTTTATATCGCTTTGTAATTTGCCATTTACAAATACCAAATCCAGGCTGTTCAGACCCTCAATATCTTCAATGACAGCTTTGCCCGCTGTGCTACCAGGGCTTAATTCAAGCTGTTCCAGTGGTGCCAGTGAGGTATATTTCCAGCTTTCTATCCGGCGATTGGGCCATTTAGTGTTGCCCAGCGCTTCCAGGGCCTGAGCCCGAAGCGGGCTAAGCCAGTCATCAATGGCCTGACCACGGTCTATTACCTGCTTTAACCACTGACTCATGCATTTGTCTCCTCGGCGTTATCCTGTCCTAGGAAAGCATAACCTTCTTTTTCCACGTCTGTGGCCAGTGAAGCATCGCCACTTTTGACGACTTTACCATTGGCCAAAATATGCACATAGTCAGGTTTAATATAATCGAGCAAGCGCTGATAATGGGTGATGATAATAAAGCTGCGTTTGCCGTCGCGTTGGCTGTTCACGCCGTTAGCCACTACTTGTAGGGCATCGATATCCAAACCAGAGTCAGATTCGTCCAGAATGCATAGAGTTGGTTCAAGCAGGATCATCTGCATAATTTCGTTGCGTTTCTTTTCGCCGCCGGAAAATCCTTCGTTAACACCGCGTTTAAGAAAATCTAGCGATAGCTGCACTTGTTTGCAGGCTTCCTTGGCTTTTTTCAGAAACTCTGTGGCAGTCAATGGCGTTTCACCACGTTGTTCACGTATGGCGTTCACCGATTCTTTCATAAAGGCCATATTGCTGACTCCGGGGATCTCTACCGGATACTGAAAAGCCAGAAATAGTCCCTTGCGGGCTCGTTCTTCTATCGCCATGTCGAGCAGGTCTTCACCGTTAAATTCTACTTGGCCTTCACTTACCTCGTAGCCTTCGCGGCCGGATAGAATGAAACCTAAGGTGCTTTTACCCGCGCCGTTAGGGCCCATAATAGCATGAACTTCACCGGGTTGAATGTCTAGGTTGAGACCTTTTAGTATCTCTTTTTGTTCTACACTGGCGTGTAGGTTGTTAATTTTAAGCATGTATTTTTATCCTATTGAGCCTTCAAGACTGATCTCGAGTAATTTGCCCGCCTCTACGGCGAACTCCATTGGCAGTTCTTTGAATACTTCCTTACAGAAGCCATTAACGATCATCGATACGGCCTTTTCAGGATCAAGACCACGTTGCTGGCATAAAAACATCTGATCATCGCTAACCTTGGAGGTGGTAGCCTCATGCTCCACTATGGCAGAGGGGTTGCGACTCTCGATATAAGGGAAAGTGTGAGCACCACAGCGATCACCAATGAGTAATGAATCACACTGGGTAAAATTACGGGCACCTTCCGCCTTAGCACCCATACTGACCAGGCCACGGTAGGTATTGTTGCTGTTACCGGCGCTGATACCTTTGGAAATAATAGTGGATTTGGTATTCTTGCCCAAATGGATCATCTTGGTGCCTGTATCGGCCTGCTGTCTGCCCCTTGTTAGGGCAACAGAATAGAATTCACCTACACTGTTATCACCTTTGAGGATACAACTGGGGTATTTCCAGGTGATTGCAGAGCCGGTTTCTACCTGAGTCCAAGAAACCTTGGCATTGGTGTGACATATAGCGCGTTTGGTGACAAAGTTATAGATCCCCCCTTTACCGTTCTCATCACCGGGATACCAGTTTTGTACGGTAGAGTACTTGATTTGAGCATCATCCATAACAACGAGTTCAACCACGGCAGCATGCAGCTGGTTTTCATCCCGTTGAGGCGCAGTGCAGCCTTCCAGGTAGCTTACATGGCTACCCTCTTCAGCAACAATCAGCGTTCGTTCGAACTGGCCAGTATTTTCCTCATTGATACGAAAGTAGGTGGACAGCTCCATAGGGCAACGCACACCCTTGGGTATGTAGACAAATGAACCATCGGTGAATACTGCACTGTTAAGGGCGGCGAAGTAATTATCTGAACGGGGAACCACAGATCCAAGATATTTTTTTACCAGTTCAGGATACTTATGCACGGCTTCGGAAATAGGACAGAAAATAACGCCTGCTTCTTCCAGCTTTGCACGGTAGGTAGTCACCACAGATACCGAATCAAAAACGGCGTCTACAGCAACCCCGGCTAGCATTTCTTGCTCATAAAGCGGAATGCCCAGCTTTTCATAGGTGCGCAACAGTTCAGGGTCTACTTCATCCAAGGACTGGGGTTTGTCCGCCATACTCTTAGGTGCTGAGTAATATGAGATGGCATTAAAATCTATTTTCGGGTAATGCACATGAGCCCAATCCGGCTCTTCCATGTCAAGCCAGTTGTTGTAGGCGCGAAGACGCCACTCTAACATCCATTCTGGTTCTTCTTTCATGGCGGAGATGCGGCGTATAACATCTTCGTCCAAGCCAGGTGGAAAGGTTTCAGATTCGATGTCAGAAACAAAACCTGCATCGTATTTGCGGGATAACGCCTGATCGAGTTGCTCACTCATACTTTAGTTTCTCCATAGCTATGTTGCCCTGATTTAAAAACTTAGATACCAGAGTGGCTGTCTAAGTTTTTGTAAACCACGAATGTTGACGGCAACAGCATAATACTTGACTAATTTACTCAAGTATTAATCATATAGTACTTGACTAAATCACTCAAGTATTATGAGTAAAAAAATAATCGCTTTCAATTGACTTATTAAGTCTAAAGTCATGCTGAACAGCACGATACTGACCTGTTCACTGCTATTTTTTCTCTAAAATATTTCATCGGTGAAAAAGTTAACTCGGCTATGCTGCCAAATAAAATGTTTGAGAGGACAGCTAGCACAGGCATCAGCAAAGTTTTTTTGCTAATATTATCGTCGACCCTTGCTGTAAATTCCAGCGAGGCTGCATTAAACAAAACAAAACAAAGGTAGAAGCGTTACCATGCCCAGCGAATCAACTTTACTATGACAGAAAAACGTAACGAGCGAAAAGTACCTTCCGGAAGAATTGCTCGCTTAGCTAAGCTGGGTGGTTTGGCCTCAGCGGTTGCTGGCAATATTGTTAAAGGCGCGACAAAACAAATGCTCAGTGGTCAGCGGCCATCATTAACTCAGTCTTTAATGAATATCGACAACGCGATATCGATCACCAAGCGTCTAGCACATATGCGTGGCGCGGCCATGAAATTGGGTCAACTACTCTCCATGGATGCAGGTGAATTACTGCCTGCTGAATGGGAGCCTATTCTTTCGCGACTGCGCCAAGAAGCTGACCCAATGCCTAAGGCGCAACTAATTAAAACCCTAGAAGCATCTTGGTCAAAAGACTGGTATCAACAATTTAGTTATTTTTCATTTGCCCCCATCGCGTCGGCAAGTATTGGTCAGGTTCATAGAGCTACACTAAAAGATGGTCGTCAGCTGGCGATTAAAGTCCAATACCCCGGGGTCAGAGAAAGCATTGACAGCGACATTGATAACGTCATGAGCTTACTAAAACTGAGCGGTGTATTACCTCAACATATTGATTTGACTAGCTTGCTCGCTGAAGCAAAAGCACAACTTAAAAACGAAGCTAATTATTTGCAGGAAGCCAAATTTCTTAACGCTTATCGTGCAAATCTGCGCAACGATCCTCGCTTTATTGTACCCTTTGTCGTTGACGAGCTAACTGACCAAAACATACTTGCGATGGAATACATTGAAGGTTCTGCCATCACAGATATTAGTACCATGAGTGCTGACATTGTCGATCTAGTATGTAGCCAGTTAATGCACTTAACCTACCAAGAACTGTTCAGCCATAAACTCATGCAAAGTGATCCCAACTTTGCCAATTTTTTGTATCAGAGTGATACGCAAAAAATAGTGTTACTCGATTTTGGAGCCTGCCGGCAGATTGCTCAGCATACCTCAACGCATTATCTCGCTATGGCTGATGCTATGCAGCGCCAAGATACTAACGACATGCGTTCAGCCCTGTATTCGCTTGGTTTAATTGACCATAACATGAGTGCTGCGGCCATAGATACTGTGCTAAAAGCGTGTTTTGAAGCGAGTGATTGTTTGCAAAGTGATACTGGCTATAACTTAAAAAAACAACAGCTAATTAAACGAATTCAAGAAGTTAGCATGCCACTGATTACTGATAAAACAGCCGCAGCATCTCCTATATTTGAGGTGGCATTAGTCAATCGTAAAATTACTGGCATGATATTGCTAGCCAATAAGTTAGGCGCAACACTGGATTTTAAAAGCGCACTTGCTCCTTACTTAATGAAAAGCGCAAAGCAACTGAACGATGAAACATGACACCATTGATAAATGACTTTTACAGGTTTTAAATGATGATGTGAGCCATTGGTATTAGTAACACCATGACGTCAGAAGAGCTATTTAACAATAAAAAATCGACCTGTTAAGGTCTGTAGCACATTAACTATTCCGCCCTAAATATGTCGCCATATTTAGGGCTTAAAAGTGTCATGGCGCCATACTTAGTTTGACAATCATAGTTTGGTAATAAACACACTTAATCGAGTGTATAAAAAAGGCCAGAAACTTAAGCCACGGGCCTTCATTAAAAACGGTCAATATATGCTCGTGCAGGGCACTTACTTGCCATGAAATCTATACCCGATATTTCGCAATATTACTCATGACGATAATGCTATCATCAGCTATTTAAATCTAAATCTATGCATTCAGATTTAACTAGCTGATTTGAATAAGCAGATTTAGATAAGCATGATAATCCAATTATTATAACTGGGCTAATGCTAGTTTTATGGCAGGGGATAATTGTGCACCATCACTATCGGCGTACTTTGTTATGTTTGCTTTCATTGAACGTGCCCAAAATTTCTTCACGTGATTAGCAACGATCATAGCCGTTTCTTCGTCAGTTTTTTTGTAATTATTATTAGTTTCAATTTGGTTGAGCATACTAATTAGATTATCAATTTGAGAACTACTCATCACTATTTTCCTATTTATTTATCGAATTTGGTATAGCAAGTATGTCTACCAGGACGAGCAAAGCCAATTAAATTGAGCTTAGCTTGATTTGCCAAGCTTATTGCTAAGCCAGTTGGCGCCGAAACCGCGACTAATGTGGCGATATTAGCACTGGTTGTTTTTTGTACCATCTCGTAGCTTGCTCTGCTTGAAATGACAACAAAGCCACTTTGGGGGTTGATTTTACGCAGCGCTAAGCTGCCAATTAACTTGTCTAACGCATTGTGTCGACCGACATCTTCACACAAGAGGAGTATCTTGCCAGTATCGTCACACCAGGCTGCGCCATGAACCGCACCGGTTAACGCTTGTAATTTTTGATGCTCACTTAACTGTGACAGTGCATGTTGTATTACTGGCGAAGCGGGCAACGCCTTTGGCGTTACACTCTTAATGGGCCGAATGGCGGTCTCCAGTGATTCACTACCACATAAACCACAGCCTGTACGGCCAGTAAGGTTACGTCGGTGTGATTTTAAAGACATCATACGTTCAGAGCTAATCTCAAGACGTACTTCTATGCCTTTTTTACTGGCGACCAGCTCAATATCATACATTTCAGCCGCGTGATTAATAATGCCTTCAGACAAACTAAAGCCTAAGGAAAACTCGTGTAAATTGGCCGGTGAGGCCATCATAACCGCGTGAGAAATGCCATTATAAACCATGGCAATAGGCACTTCCTCTGCGATACAGTCAAGTTTTTCTTGCTCACTACCTTGCTGCCAATAGTGAACAGGTAGTGTTAAATGGCTTGGTTGCAATTTTGCTTCATCTTCCAGCGTCAAACTTAACTTCCTATAGTGGCTTTTTGTTTTTTAGGTGAACGTTTAAAGTGCTCTTTTTGTTGTGCACTGAATTTTTTATAACGCGTCTGCCAAGCGGATGGCGAGGTGACTTTTTCCACCTGTACCGCAGTGACTTTATATTCAGGACAATTAGTTGCCCAATCCGAACTGTTGGTGGTAATAACGTTAGCGCCACTGATGGGGTGATGGAAGGTAGTGAATACCACGCCACTTTGCATACGTTCACTGACTTTTGCTTTCAGTACAGTATCACCGGCACGGCTGCTAATGCCTAACCAGTCACCATCATTAATACCTCTTTCTTCGGCATCGTTAGGATGTATTTCAAGTAAATCTTCTTGGTGCCAAGTATTGTTCGCGGTGCGTCGTGTTTGCGCCCCAACATTATATTGACTGAGTATTCGCCCAGTGGTTAATAATAACGGAAAGCGTTTGTTAGCGCGATCTTCACTAGCAAGGTAGGGCGTAATTGCAAAACGACCTTTACCAATGGGAAAGCTTTCCACGTGCATGATAGGTGAACCATCAGGAAACTCTTCGTTACAAGGCCACTGAATACTACCCTGTTCGTCCAATTTTTTATAACTGACCATACTAAAAGTAGGCACTAATGAGGCTATCTCATCCATTATTTCAGAAGGATGTTGATAATTCATCGGGTAACCTAAAGCATTAGACAGCTTTTGGGTGACTTCCCAGTCTGCGAATTCAGCTAATGGCTTCATTACTTTACGCACCCGATTTATGCGTCTTTCTGCATTGGTAAAGGTACCATCTTTCTCTAAAAATGAAGAGCCAGGTAAAAATACGTGTGCATATAGCGCGGTTTCATTGAGAAAAATGTCTTGCACAATCAAACACTCTAATGATGACAATGCCGCCTGTACATGTTGGGTGTTAGGATCTGACTGTAAAATGTCTTCTCCTTGCACATACATGGCTTTGAACGTGCCTTCAATGGCGGCATCAAACATGTTTGGAATACGAAAGCCCGGTTCGTTATCTAAGGTTACACCCCAACTTTTTTCAAATTTAGCGCGCAACACATCATCACTGACATGCTGATAACCTGGCAGTTCTTGTGGGAATGAACCCATGTCACAAGAGCCTTGAACATTATTCTGTCCACGCAATGGATTAATACCTACGCCTTCACGGCCTATGTTACCTGTGGCTAATGCTAAGTTTGCTATGCCCATGACCATGGTTGAACCTTGGCTATGCTCGGTAACGCCTAAGCCATAATAAATAGCGCCATTTTTTGCCTTGGCAAAAGCACGAGCGGCAATGCGAACTTGTTCGGCATTAACCGTGGTAATACTTTCCATCGCTTCCGGTGAGTTGATCTCATCAAGAATAAATTCACGCCATGCGTTATATTCATCAGTACGCTGCTCAATGAAATTTTTGTCCTCTAAGCCTTCACTCATAACGACGTGTGCTATGGCATTGATCATAGCAACGTTAGTACCAGGTTTTAGCGGCAGATGATGATTAGCACTTATGTGAGCGGTATTAAGTAAATCAATGGTTCGGGGATCAACGACAATTAACTCTGCGCCTTGGCGCAAGCGTTTACGCAACTGCGAGGCAAACACTGGGTGAGCGTCAGTAGGGTTTGCACCAATAACCATAACAACATCAGATTTCATCACTGAGTCGAAAGTTTGTGTACCCGCAGACTCACCAATGGTTGCTTTGAGTCCATAACCTGTCGGTGAATGACAAACACGAGCGCAGGTGTCGGTATTATTATTACCAAAAGCAGCGCGGATCAATTTTTGTACTAAATAGGTTTCTTCATTGGTACAGCGAGATGAAGTAATACCGCCAACACTTTCACGGCCATATTTAGCCTGAATGTTTTTAATTTTATTGGCGGCAAATTCTAAGGCTTCATCCCAACCGACTACTCGCCATTCTTCATCAATGCTGTCGCGCACCATAGGTTCAGTGACGCGGTCTTTATGAGTTGCATAACCAAAGGCAAAGCGGCCTTTTACACAAGAATGACCTTGGTTGGCTTTACCGCCCTTGTAGGGCACCATGCGTATAACTTCTTCACCTTTCATTTCAGCTTTAAAAGAACAACCAACGCCACAATAGGCACAAGTTGTGATAATACTGTGTTCTGGTTGTCCTTTGTCAATCACTGATTTTTCCATCAGTGTTGCCGTTGGGCAAGCCTGTACGCAGGCGCCACAAGAGACACAATCAGAGGAGGCAAAATCGTTTTCACTGGTACCAGCGCTGACCTTTGAGGCAAAACCTCGACCTTCAATGGTTAAGGCAAAAGTACCTTGAACTTCTTCACAGGCTCTAACACAACGAGAGCAGGTGATACATTTACTAGGTTCGAAGGTAAAATAAGGGTTAGAGTCATCAATCTTGGCGTCAAGATGATTATCGCCATCAAAACCATAACGCACTTCACGTAAGCCAACGGCTCCGGCCATATCTTGTAATTCACAGTCGCCATTACTTGAACAGGTTAAACAGTCAAGTGGGTGATCAGATATATAGAGTTCCATGATATTGCGGCGTAATTTTGCAATGTCATTATTCTCAGTAGACACCACCATGCCTTCTTTAACCGATGTCGTACATGAGGTTGGATAGCCTCTCATACCTTCAATTTGTACCGCACATAAACGACATGAACCAAAGGCTTCGATGTTATCAGTTGCACAAAGTTTAGGAATATTAATATCAGCTATTGCGGCAGCGCGCATTACTGAAGTACCGGCAGCAACCGTTATTTTTACCCCGTCAATTTCAAGACACACTGTTTGTGTTGAGGTGCTGGCAGGAGTGCCATAATCTTTATTAAAATCGATTGGTTTATTCGACGTGGTATTAGTGGCTGGATCATAATAATTAATCATGATTGCTCTCCTGTGTGGTTAAAAAAAAGTCTTGAGGAAAATCAGTAAAAGCACTGCGCACGGGTATAGGTGTCATACTGCCCATTGCGCATAAAGAACCGTCAATCATGGTGTCGCAAAGGTCATTAAGTAAAATCATATTATCAGCACGGCTCTCATCATTTTTTATACGATCAATGACTTCTACACCACGTGTTGAACCAATTCTACAAGGCGTACATTTCCCGCAAGATTCAACCACACAAAATTCCATTGAAAAACGTGCTTGTTCTAGCATATCAACACTGTCATCAAACACGACAATGCCGCCATGACCTAGCACGGCAGAGGCTTTAGAAAATGCTTCATAATCAAGTGGAATATCGAGTTTATGGCTAGGTAAATAAGCGCCTAATGGGCCACCGACTTGAATGGCTTTTATTGGGCGGTTGCTGGCGGTGCCACCAGAAAAGTTATCAATAAGATCTTTTAAACTTGAGCCAAAAGGTAGTTCAATTAATCCACCTTGTTTAATATTACCGGCGAGTTGAAAAGGTAAGGTGCCTCGTGAACGATTTGTGCCATATTGTTGGTAGGCCTGACTGCCTTCACTCATAATAAACGGAATAGCCGCTAGAGACAGTACATTGTTAACAATGGTGGGTTTGCCAAATAATCCTTCTAAAGCCGGAAGTGGTGGCTTAAAGCGCACCATGCCTCTTTTACCTTCTAGTGATTCTAAAAGGGCAGTTTCTTCACCACAAATATAAGCTTCTGCGCCTAATCTCACTTCTAAATTAAAGGTTTTACCACTACCACAAATGTTATTACCTAAATAACCGGCGGCACTAGCAATCTCAATAGCTTGTTGTAATATTTCATCGGCAATAGGATATTCTGAACGTAAATAAATATAGCCTTGGTCGGCACCAACCGCTAATCCGGCAATAATCATGCCTTCAATCAGCATAAAGGGATCACATTCCATGACTAATTTATCGGCAAAGGTGCCAGAATCGCCTTCGTCAGCATTACAGACAATATATTTTTTATCCGCAGTGGCATCTCTTACCGTTTGCCACTTTATACCGGTAGGAAAAGCAGCGCCACCTCGGCCACGAAGACCAGAGTCTACAACAGCGGTGACAATTTCCTGAGTCGATAAAGCGAGTGACTTTTGTAGGCCTTTAAAGCCATCTAAGGCAAGGTATTCATCAAGAGAAACTGGGTCAGTAATACCTGCACGGGCAAAGGTAAGGCGAGTTTGTTTTTTTAGATAGGGAATGTTTTCAGTTAGGCCTAAGGCTAGCGCATGAGCTTGTGGTTTTTCATGGAGAATATTCTGGCTGATATCTTCCATAATGCTTGCAACATCAGCGGATGCTACAGGGCCATATGCCATACGGCCCTGTGCTGTTTCTATTTCAACCATAGGTTCTAACCAAAATAAACCACGTGAGCCATTTCTGATTATTTTTATATCAATATCATGATCGGATAAATAGTGCGTAAATGCTTGAGCAACTTCATGTGCCCCTAAAGAAATAGCGGTACTTTCTCGTGGAATAAAAATTTTTGTTGTCATGGTCACTCTCACTTTAATTCGCGGTCTACATTAGAAAGAATTTCTTCAAACCTCTGATTAGAAATACGGCCATAAAGATCATCATTAATTCTAATGTTAGGGCCAGTTGCACAATTACCGAGACAATAAACACTATCCAAGCTGAATTTTTTATCACTGGTCATTTGATGATAATCAATAGCTAAAAAATCTTTAGCGTGTGCTTCAAGTTCTCGACTTCCTCGAGATTGACATGCTTCTGCACGGCAAATTTGAATTTGATATTTACCAGGAGGAGAAGTGCGAAATTGATGATAAAAACTAATAACACCATGAATTTCTGCTGGTGTTTGTTTTAGTTTTGTCGCTATTCGCTCAATCGCTTGAGAAGATATATAGCCCATTTCTCTTTGAATGGCATGTAATATTGGTAACAGAGAGCCTTCTTTATTTTTCAAAGAATCAATGATGTTTTCCACATTTGATAAGGGGGAAGAAAATTCTATTTTCATACTAACTCCGAAGGCCTGTTATAAAATATACATATGAAGTGAATTGCATATTTGTTATTGTCTTATAGTTCTTTTTATAGCCTGACTATAGCACCATTGTTTTATTATAAGAATATGAATTTTTATTCATAAATGAGTGTTGTTTTAGGTGGCATTAACGCTGCGATTTGACCGCTAACTATAAAGTTTATTAGCTAATGGCATAAAGTATTATTGATAATTAGAACAGCCAAAAATAAAAATAAAACTCAAAAATAATATACAGGTGAAGAAAATGACCAATAAAACACTATTGTCAAAGAGAATTCAAATTAAGCCCGCATGGTCATTTTACGATGAGCAGGGTGAGTATGTAGACCCTCGACTTTTTGTTTTGCTTAATGCGGTACACACATATGGCAAGTTGACGGTAGCGGCAACAAAACTAGGTATGTCGTATCGTCATGTTTGGAATGTACTAAAAAAATGGACTGACTTTTTTGGCTCTGATTTAGTCGAACTTAAAAAAGGTAAAGGCGCACTTTTAACGCCGTTAGGTGAAAAATTACTGTGGGCTGAACAAAGGGCACAGGCTAGATTTGAACCTCAGTTAGTCAGCATTGCATCAGAATTAAATTTAGAAATACAAAAACACTTAATGGTTAAAGAGCCTTTGCTAAAAATTGCGGCAAGCTATGGTTATGCAGTGGCTTTACTGCCTAATTTTACTAATAAATTTAAGCTAGACTTACAATATAAAAGCTATGAAGAGTCATTTGATGCTTTAAGCAAAGGTGAGTGTAATATTGCCGCATTTCACTTACCCACCGACATTGTTAGCCAGCGATTAATTGATATTTATAATAAATATTTTAAAGCTAATACTTATAAAGTCATTCGGTTTGTGACCCGTAAACAAGGCTTAATTGTTAAAAAAGACAACCCTAAAAATATTACAAAAATTTCAGACTTAATGCAGGATGAGGTTAAATTTATTAATCGGCAAAAACATTCAGGTACACGCTTATTAATAGATGAATTACTGGCAAGATCATCAGTAGACTCTAAAAAGGTGATTGGTTTTGATAAATTTGAATTTACACATTCTGCTATCGCTGCTTATGTAGCTTCAGGCATGGCCGATGTTGGCATTGGTATTGAAACCGCCGCTCGTCAATTTGGTCTGGATTTTATCCCATTAACCACTGAACACTACGTGTTGGTTTGTCATCACAAGACCCTTAAAGAACTCTCCGTACAGCGCTTAATTACCGAGATAAAAAGTGATAGATTTCATGAGGAAGTATCAAAATTAGCGGGCTATGAGTCTATTGCTTGTGGTGATATTGCGGATTTAGAAGATATGTTACCTTGGCAAGTTTAAGGATAAAAGCACCAGTTATCTTGATTGCCATAATAAATATAAAACCGCTTTAAACGAATTTAAAGCGGTTTGAATTGTAGCTTTACAAGTTGAAAATATTAACCCTTAGGGTGTGTATTTTCAACGTGATGTTTAGCCTCTACAGGGCGAATAGTTAAGTTGGCAAAGAAAGCAACAACTAACAACGCAGCCATAGCATACATAGTAGTGTTATATAAGCTTGGTGTTGGGTCAATAGTACCGGCTGGCACTAATTCCATTAACTTACTTACCGTCACTGTTTTTGCTGCAACAAGTTCATTTAACTGACTAACGGCAGAGCCAAATTTAGCCTGGAATACCGCAGGATCTATTTTTGCTACTAAGTCAGTTATGGCGTCATTGACCGACATATTTCTAAGATACGTGATAGCAAATGGACCTAAAACACCAGCGGTTGCCCATGCGGTTAACAAGCGACCATGTATACCACCGACATGTAATGTACCAAATATATCGGCTAAATAAGCTGGAATAGTTGCAAAACCACCACCATACATAGTGAAGATAACCATGGTGGCACCGTAGAACATAACTAACCAAACCGTAGATGGATCTGCACTGACTTGAGATGCAGCATAAGGTATTGATAAGTATAGTAGCGTTCCTAACACAAAGAAAAAGTGGTAAGTGTTTTTTCTGCCAATGAAATCAGAAATTGATGCCCAGAAAAATCGACCACACATATTAAAGACCGAAATCATTAATACGTAAGTACCGGCAAAGGCCGCGGTAGCTACATCAGGTAAGGTCGAACCAAAAATATCAACCATCATAGTTTTAGCCACACCAATAACACCAATACCGGCTGTTACGTTAAAACAAAGTACAACCCATAATTTCCAGAATTGTGGTGTTTTTAGTGCTTGATCAATATGTACATCGTTATGTGAGATCATACTTTTTGCAGATTCATCTTTCTCTGGAGGAGTCCAACCTTCAGGTGTCCACCCTTCAGCCGGCACACGATACGAGAACGAGGCAATAATCATCACAATAAAATAAACAATACCTAGTGTCAGGAATGTTCCTGCAGCACCAGTATCACCCGTACCTACAATATAAACACCTGCATCACCAGGAAAAGCCATATTTGCCGCTTCACCAGCCGTTGCAACAATAACTTCCACTGTACCCGAAGCTGTTTCTGCAAAACGCTTGCCCGCTTCAGTTATTAGTTTTACAGCACCTTCTGTGCCTAAATAAGTAGGAGCAACAGCATGGAATTTTAACAAAGCAGCAATAAGTGGAGCACCGATCATTGCACCGCCACCAAATCCCATAATAGCCATACCCGTAGCCATACCGCGTTTATCAGGGAACCAACGCAGCAAAGTAGACACAGGTGAAACATAGCCTAAACCTAGACCACAGCCCCCAAGCGCACCATAACCCAGGTAAACAAGCCACAATTGATGGGTTGATATACCAACACTACCTATGATAAAACCGCCACCCCAAAGAAATGCAGCAGTAACACCAACACAGCGAGGACCGACTTTTTCTAGCCATTTTCCAGCGACTGCGGCAGATAAACCAAGAAAAACAATAGCAACAGAAAATATCCAAACCACGTTACTTAAAGACCAATCTCCAGATGAACTAGTCACTACGCCTAATTCTTTAATAAGCGCAGGGTTAAAAATACTCCATGCGTAAACAGAACCAATACATAAATGAATTGCAATAGATGCTGGTGGGACTAGCCAGCGATTAAACCCCGATTTAGCAATTATTTTATCTTTCATTAAGAAAGAAAAAAAGCCCCCACTTTTATTTGACATTATTTAATACCTTATAGCTACAGCTTGATATAAATATTTATACTCGTACAACTAGCACACTGATGAAGGGTAATTACAGAAGCTATTTATTTTCAAAAAATAATATTTGAGCATAAAATATATAATGTTTTACCGTTATTCTTTGTTCTAAATTATTCACAGTTAAGCTGAATCAAGTATAAAAAAAGAGAATAATTAAGGTGAATGTATGTTTTTATAAAAGCCTGATAGTTAAAACTAACCACAGTTTTTATATCTTTTTTTGACAATCAATTTAACTACCTTGTTTTTATTAACACAAGTATATGAATTAAATTACATATATTGGTTTTTTATTACCCAAAAACTATACCATTGGAGTATTAGCATTAAAATATGAATGAATATTCATATTAAGTGATTATTTGTGACTGCCTAAGGTAGACACTTTTAGTGGTTCACTTAGTGTTATCAATAATGAGTTAACCCCAAGTGCTGTAACGGTTACCTTCATCTGTAAAGGCTAATTAGAGTGTTGTTTATCGTTAAATCATTGTTTTATTTTTTGTGCGCTGCACTTCTTAGGGTAGCAATTTTTAGCATCAGGTTTTTAGAACTAGATTGTCGACTAATGAATGGTGTGTTGTTGCTTGTCCCACAGACTTCCTTGCCAATGAGAGATGGTTCCAGCCGCTTGGCAGCTATCGCAATGCCACTCAATTAGGCTAAGGTTAATACAGCTTGCTTCAATGTCTCCCTCGCAATGCAGTTGCTCAGCGCGAGTGTTGCATTTCAAATTTACAGCAACTAAGTCAATATCAACTATTGGCGGCTCTGTATGCGTAGAAACCGATGATGCAATACGCTCAGAAACCGATGATACAATTTTACTGAGAAATTTGAACACTGTTTTTGCTTGTTCAGTCAGTGCGAGTAATTTACCTTCGTCGTCCAGAAAATGTCTTAAATCTGTTTTTAATACCATAGGTTTTTTCAATCAAAGTCTGCTAATGCGCCTAAGATATAGTACTTAACGCTTTTGGTACATTATTTCTCAGTTAATACTGCTCAGTTAATCCAGCTAAGTTAATATTATTAGGCTGACAGTTGGGTTGGATAAATACAACCGTTAGACTAATCAATACGATTAACCTTGAACATAAATTCGTCAAGCTAAACGCATAGATTTTAAGCACTGAATCACTGTTTTATTGACCAACAAATAGTCAATGTTCATTCGGTTAATTAGACGCTATGCTACATTATTTCTCCGATTACTTTTACAGGTTATTGTGGTCTTAGGACTGAAATTATTGTCCGCCTCTACTCATCACATTTATTGATCACATTACAGCCTATTATCAGCAAAAGTTAACTTTCTTGTTGCACGCCGAGGGAATTTACCTAGGTAGCCTTGCCTTAATTATAAGTTATATCGGCTCAGGTGATAATATATAAAAACATCAATAGCAACGATCAGTTAACAAACAAATAACCTTTATCGAACTGCTTATGTGCTAATCTGCTGACTTCTGTGAAAGTGAAGTTAAAAGGAAGTTAAAATCATTTACATTGCAATGACTTTAAAGCTCTTTTTTTTCTCTTCCTAAATCTATTTAATCAATGACTTATAATTTACGTCTAGGGCTGTGGCTTTTCTCATTTAGGGATATTTTAGCATCTAGACTCAGCTTTTATTTATACCTAAAAGTGAGTGATTGTTAATGGTACTTAACTTTTGATTCAGCGTTACTAATAAAAATTTAATTTAATTTTGATTATGTTTCAGCGCCATTTTCTGAGTTAAAGACCAAGGTGGTCTAACATTCACTTTTGTATTTAAAAATGAAAATCCTCCATTGAAAAATAGCGGTTTACATAAAAAATATGAAATATTCTCGGCTAATAATGGAAAACGACTCTCTCATAATGAGACAGCAAAGTAGACTAACTCTGTGATCAAATTTCTGAAAAAATTCAGTAAATTAATTGTTGTGATGACATCAGCCATTGTGGGTGTCGGCTCTTATTTTTCTGGTTTTTATGCCTTTTCAAAGACAGAAGCGGTAATTAACAGCATAGTTATTAACTTTACCTATATTAGTCAAACTAAGGTGTTTGAGTCAGTGTTATATAAAATGGAACTTGCCAAATGAATTCGCCTGTAAAATCAGTCAAGCTGCTGGCTAAAGAGTTACGCCATCGTGCAGAAGTGAAGCTAACAAAACAAACGGTTCCTAGTGACTCTGCAGCGCAAAAAATGCTACACGAATTGCAGGTGCATCAAATTGAACTGGAAATGCAGAACGAAGAGTTACATCAAGCGCAGAGAACACAAAAATTACATTACCGTTATACTGAGCTATTTGAATTTGCCCCTATTGGCTACTTTTCTTTTGATGTAAATGCCATCATTAATCAGGTCAATTTTCGAGGGGCTAGTTTACTGGGTATTGAGCGAGCTAACTTGGTCAATAAACAGTTTTTAAACTACGTAAACGCTCAATATCGAGATAGCTTGAAATCTTGCCTATTCAAAGCATTTGCCGGCAGTGGTATCCAATCTTGTGAGATTTTAGCGGAAGTTGGTACCAAAATATTGTGGCTGAATATTGAGGCAAATCTTGGTATTACAGGTACTGACTGTCTTGTTGCGGTAACGGACATTAGTGAAAGAAAAAAAATTGAACATGAGCAAAAGCTCGCTAATGAAGAGAAAGAAAAACTAGTCGACGAATTAGCCCTTGCCGCCAAGGTTTTCACTCACGCCCGCGAAGGCATTTTAATTACTGATACTAAAGGTATTATTATTGAAGTTAACGACGCCTTCACTGAGATCACCGGCTATAGTCGCGAAGACTCTCTTGGTCAAAATCCAAGCCTTTTACAATCAGGACGCCAATCAGCAGAATTTTATATCGCCATGTGGAAAACAATTTTTACCACAGGAGAGTGGTACGGAGAAATCTGGAATAAACGCAAAAATGGTGAAGTATATCCAGAAATTATGACCATTTGTGCCGTGCATAACGATGCTGGCGAGTTACAAAATTATTTAGCTATGTTTGGTGACATCAGTGTGATGAAAAGCAAGATAAAAAAACTTGAGCATATCACTCACTACGACTTACTGACCAACCTGCCCAATCGTGTTTTACTTGCCGACCGATTAACTCAAGCTATGTTGCAGTGCAAGCGCCGTCAGCAGTCACTTGCGGTGGTATTTCTAGATTTAGATGGTTTTAAACAGATCAATGACAGCTATGGACATGATTTAGGTGATGAACTGCTCATTGCTCTCTCAATTCGCATGAAAGGTGCATTACGTGAAGGTGATACTTTAGCTCGCTTTGGCGGCGATGAATTTGTCGCGGTATTAACCGATTTAAGTAAAGTTGAAGACTGTAAGGCGACATTAGAGCGCTTATTACGGGCAGTGTCAGAGCCTGTTGCCTTAGGTGATGTGGTGTTAAATGTATCAGCCAGTATTGGCGCCACCCTTTATCCGCAAGACAATGCGGAGGCAGACTTGCTTATGCGTCATGCTGATCAAGCTATGCATGTGGCTAAAGAGTCGGGTAAAAATTGCTATCATTTATTTGATACTGCTGAAAATGTCGCCATTAAATTACAACTAGACAACCTAAAGACTATTCGTAGCGCATTAGACAACGAACAATTTGTCCTCCATTATCAGCCTAAAGTTAATATGAGGACAGGCTTGGTGACGGGTGTTGAGGCGCTGATTCGTTGGCAACATCCCGAGCGAGGCTTATTAAACCCCTTTGAGTTCTTGCCCTTGATTGAAAATCACCCTATGAGTATCGAAATGGGTGAATGGGTTATTGATACGGCATTGAGACAAATTAGCCAATGGCAAACCATAGGACTTATCTTACCCACAGGTATAAGTGTAAATATTGCTGCCATGCAATTACAGCAGCCTGATTTTACCAATAAACTCACTAGGCTACTAGCCGCCCATGCAGATGTTGAAGCACGCCATTTAGAACTAGAAGTGTTAGAAACAAGTGCCTTAGATGATGTGATTCGGGTCTCAACCACCATGAATGACTGTATGGCGTTAGGCGTAAATTTTTCTTTAGATGATTTTGGTACTGGCTATTCGTCTCTGACTTATCTTAGACGTTTACCTGCCAACCTGATTAAAATAGATCAAAGCTTTGTGCGAGATATGCTAGTGAATGTTGACGATTTGGCCATTGTTGAAGGCGTCATTGCTTTAGCTAAATCATTCAAGCGTGAAGTGATTGCAGAAGGCGTTGAAACGATTGAACACGGCACAGCGCTATTGCAACTGGGCTGTGAATTAGCACAAGGTTACGGCATTGCCAGACCTATGCCTGCGAGTGATATTCCCGCGTGGATTAGTTGTTGGAAGCCTGATATTAGTTGGCAAAGCTAAATAAAACGCCGTATGGCTTGAAACCCATCTAGGTTAGAATGAGGCCAGATTGACTCTGGCCTCATTCTAACCTAGTTCAGGCCTAGTTCAGGCCTAGTTCAGATCTAACTCAGATCTAACTCAGATCTAACTATCGCCTGATGTTGGTATAACGCCTGATCAAACATAGTTTTTTGTCACACAACTGAGACATTTTAAAGCGCGAGTATGGGGTAATAAGGTATTATTATTCCCGATACGAGCTACCCTTTTTATCGAGCATAGCTTTTTGCTGCTCAAAATGAGCGTAAGACTGCCCTCGAAACTCATCCCAACTTTCTGCTGTTTGTCGCGCTAACTCATGAGAGAGAATATTCAGAGGCTGGCCGGTGGAATAAGCCAACACCATAGTCTTACAAGCTTTTTCCAGATAATACAGATCCTCAAAAGCTTCGGCGATCGTCGCGCCAGTAACCGTAATGCCGTGATTACCCATCATTAAAGCATTTTTACCGGCCAGGCTATCCACGATGCGTTTGCCTTCTGTATCACTGGTGGCAATACCGCCAAAACTTTCATCATAGGCGATGCGCTCAAAGAAGCGCGCGGTATTGTTATCAATGGGCAATATACGTGGATCTTTTAACGTTGAGAGTACAGTGGCATAGGTAGAATGTAGGTGCAGAATAACTCGGGCTGTTGGCAATAACGCATGCATATTGCCATGAATACTCCAAGCCGAAGCATCAGGCGCTTGGTCAGTCTGCATAATACTATCGTCTTCACTATCCAGTAACTGTAGATTACTTGCCGTAACATTTGAAAAATGCATCCAGCGACGGTTCATCAGGAATTTTTTACCATCTGCAGAGACCGCAGCGCTTAAATGATTGGCCACTGACTCATGCATATCCATTTCATAAATAAGCCTGAAAGCAGCGGCCAAATCGACGCGTAATTCTTGTTCTGTTTGCATTTTGCTTATCCTCAATTTTCTTATCCTCAATAGATTTCGACTGATTAGGTCTCTAGTGATGGCTAAAGTGGCGCCGTTACTTCTGCTTCTGCTTTTGGATAGCTAGCACGTAAAACACGGTAAACACTGCGCAGATCGCCTCGGTCAACATAACAACCCCGTAAGTGCCTTGCGCCACTGCCCTTGATAAAGGAAGCTCGGCCGTGAGCGATGCGGTGGTTGTCGAACACCATACATTCGCCAGCATTTAGGCGAAAGGTCATCAAATATTGAGCGTCTTGTAGCATCTGTCCAAACTTACGAAAAGCGGGATAAAAAGTATCCATTTCACGCTGAGAAAAATCAAATACATCAGCTAAGTGCTGACTAAAATTAATACCGCTAACCTCACCATTATTAGGGTCGAGTTCGATTATTCGCTGCTTAGTGCGTACATCTTGATAGTGGGTGGTATAGCGATAAGGCACTTGGTATTCTGTCAGTATTTTGAAGTATTGTGGATAGCTTTGTTTTAAGGCGTTGGCCACGGTAGTTGCATCGACAAACAAGCTGTTGCCGCCTTCTGCATCATTAACCCTACAGTGCAAGAACTGGATACCTGGAGCCAGTTCTTCCGCAGGTAAATCAGTATGTAACTCAAGTGCTTTGCTGGTGTAAGCAAGATTTTCAGGATTAGCTTTAGACTGGACATCAAAGGTGTAACCAGAAAAAGAGGGCCGCACAGTGCCAAACAGTTCGCATAGGGTTTTCAGCCCTTCGTTTGAATTTGGCATATCTTGAATCAGGGCAACACCTTCATCTAACATGGCCTCTGCCCAATCAGCTACACTGGCGGGGTTAGCCATCACATCGTCATAGCTAAAACGCGCCATGTTTGGGTAGTGATCGCCGTACCAAGTTTTACGGGCACGAACGGCCAAATCACCATGGTTTTCTCCCTTGTGCCAACGTTCAAGCCAGTCTAGGTTGTAACGACTTTGATAGCCATCGCTCCAAATAACTTCCAGTGAGGCTGCATTTATCCAGGCGCTTGTTGCGTGTAAATCATCAGCTTCATCAAGAATATCAAAGGTGCGTTCCTGAGTGCTGCTATCCCATGAGGTGGCGCAATTATCGCGTAACCAGAAGTAATTGAAATAAACCATTTCTGCGTTCATCGGGAGTTCTATACCGGTTTTCAGTAATACAATATCAGACATTCAGCAGCGCTTATTTTTGTTTATTTTAAAATTGAAATTGTAGCATTTGGGCCATCTAATGTCGAAAATACCAGGGGGGAATTGCCGTACTAAGTGCTTAATAAAGTATCATTGTTTTTTAAAAAAAATGATTAAAGCTGCGCGCTATTCATTATCGTTAGCCATGCCACTAGCGTGTGAAATAATAAAGTCAGCATAGGCCAAAATTAACCTGTAATGGTCACTGACAATTTTTGATAAAACAGCATTATGATGATGAGTGTAAGCTTGCGTTGAGTGAGATAGTTACAGGGTAAACTTAAGTTACACTTAATGGTGCCGATACTTGTTATATCAATTTCATTAATTAGGTGGTCTATTTTATACGCAGGAAAAATGGCCAAATATAAGACATTTATTTTAATAACGAGTTGTGCAAATTATTAAATAAATAACGCAGTAGTGGGTTATTTTAACCAGTAAAAATGATCAGGTAATGAGTGATATTGGTACCCTATATGCTTTGATAAACCGAGGTAAATTTTATGAGCTCAACAATTAAACCTAATGATAGCTATAGCCAAGAGGTTCGAACATTAGCAAACGCCTCAGATAAAACCTTGAACAAGCCAAAGGGGCAGCAAATATCTGAGTTGGCTAATGATAAAAATATTGTTAAATCACAAGACTCTATTTATGCCAACCATAAAAAGCAGCTTAATGCCGCTATTATAGAATCTTCACTGAAGTTCAATACCACCATGGGCGATCAGCCGCTGTCATTGTTGTTAAAAACTGCATTACAGGGCATAAACGAAGCGCTTAAGGAAACCTGGGCTGATAATCCTGTTGAAAGTAGCGTTGAAGACAGTTATCAGTCGGGGGTTGATTTCAGCCCTGAAGCAACAGCAGAGCGTATTGTTGCTTTTAGTACTCAGTTTCTAGGTGCTTATCAAGAGCAGCATCCTGAAATGGCTGCAGAAGAATCGTTAACGGCTTTTGTTGATATTATCAGTGGCGGTATAGAGCAAGGTTTTGCTGAAGCCAAGGATATTTTAGGTGATTTAAAAGTATTGGCGGGCGATATTAGCCATAATATTGATAAAACTTATCAGTTGGTGCAAGCAGGGCTACAGTCTTTTGTTGAAGCTTTAAGTGCTAAAGAAGTCGATCAGCTTGAACCGTAACAAGGATAATAGTCGGTTATTTAGCCAGCGGTAACGGTGAACATTTACCATGAAGTACGGCTATATCGAGCCACTTTAAACAATTTACTTGGCTGAGGTTTCTATTGTTTTTATTTAAATAAGCAACTAAAACAAGATGTTAATGTTGATTTTTGCTTTTTCTAGTTAGGTGTGAAATTAATTTCATAGCCATATTTTATAGTGATGAGCGCTAGGCAGTAATTTATTCAGCGACTGTTATTTTTACCTATATCAGTAATTTTTAATTTATTTGTACTGATTTAACTCACTTTAGTGCAGAATCAATTGTAATGGCTTTATAAGCTATGTAATTTTATAAATCATTTTTGAAAAGGAGTACGTCAGTTGTCTAGGAAGAAATTTATCGAGTCTCATGGTGGTACAGCGAATAATTGGAGAACTGATTTTTCATTTGTAAACCATGCAGCTAAGTTTGTTATTTTTGGTGCTTGGGATACTCACACTCAAGAAGGTCGGAGCTTAATCCTTGATAAGGCTTGGGTGCAAAATAAAAAAGGTAGAAAGCAACCGGGTTATATTCAAGCGCTAGAGCATATAAGGTTAGTTGAGGAGGAGGGTTATCAACTAAAAACCTTTCCAATAATTGAAGATTTGGATTATGTAGATGCCACTGATAGCGGCAAAACTAGTAGCAAAGAGTTTATAAAAACCTTAACGGATATGACCCTCAACTTTACTGATGATAAATGGTATGCAGAAGGTGCTCACAAGCCTGAATATAGCGCAAAACCTATCGCAAAAGAGGCTGTAGATCTGTTAGAGATACTCAATTTAGCTATCGAAAAAACAGAAAAAGAAAACTTAATCTTGTGCCGCATTGGGCAAGGGCAGTTTAGAAAAAACGTTATCGATATTTGGGGTAATGGCGAAACATGTGCACTGACAGGTATAAATATTGCTGAAATGTTAGTCGCTTCTCATATTATTCCGTGGGCAAAATGTGAAGACAATAAGCAAAGGTTAGATGGCGTAAATGGCATTTTATTATGCTCGCATGTTGATAAGTTATTCGCTAAGCATTTAATTACTTTTGAGAAACAAAGAATGCGCTATATGATCAAAATTGCCCATAGTCTTGATCTCGCTTTATTAAAAAGTATCAGTATTGAAAAGGGGTTAGAGCTGGCTATAGCTCGCATGCACCCTAGGTTACAATTGAGATTTGATGAATATATTCTTGAGCATAATAAAGTTTTTGCAATCAACGATGTTAAATAACACCCACAATGGTGTTTTTATCCTTGTCTGGTGATTGTCGATAGCGCTTGATTGGCTAAGCAGAGCAAGCGGTTTTCTAAATATCGAGCGATTATAGCTGTCAGTTAAACTGATAACTGACAGCTAATAACTAATAGCTGACAGCTATAATCAATAACTCATCACCAATATCTCATTTAGCAGTTAAAAAAAACGGGCATCATCAGATGCCCGTTTTCAGTTAACACTTAATACCTAATAGTTAATACCTATTCGTTTGGTATTAACTATCTCTCATTAGCGATTAATCTTCTTCAACTAAAGTCATTAGTGACGTGTTGCCACCAGAGGCAGTTGTGTCAATGCTAATGGTTTTTTCTGTTAATAAACGCTGAATCAAGTGATCAAAATATTCAGAACTGATCACAGGTAATATTGCCCCTGAACGTTCAGCTAATTTTTCACTGATAAAGTGCTTACGATCACAATGACTGTCTACCACAATACCTGATAACGCAGGATGCGCCAGCATAGTCGTTAAGTGACATAACTTAGCCACTTGGAAAACATCTGCATCTTGGCCGGTAGCAATGAACTTATCTCTAAAGGCAATCGCTTCATCATAATACAAATCAGAGACCACAGTAATAACGGTATTGCCCGTTGCCAATGCCGTTACAATAGAAAGTAACCAAAAATGAAAGCTCACATTTTTATCGGCAAAACAAATGATATTGCCGCGGTTTTCCAAATAAAGCACATTAGACTCACCCGTTGGCCCAGGTAAAAATGTTGGCTTTTTCAAACGCTTTTCAATACTAATTAATTGTGAACGAGCTGATTTTAAGGTGCGGTTTAAATCGTCAGCTAAATCTTCAACAATTTCAACATGGGCAATTTTTGCTAACAATTGACGTACAGAAGAAAGGCGGGTATTTAACTCAGTTAAGCGCCAGCCTTTTTCTGCTGCATTAGCCTTGTCCATAAACAATAGGGCTTCTTTTTCCGATTGTTCACCACCGTCTAAAGCTTCTACCTGCCATGGTAGTAATTTAAATTGCTCAGCATCGGGTGTTGCTTTTTCTATCACTAAACGCGTGAGGTAATTTGGCCCACCTGCTTTTGGTCCAGTACCTGACAGGCCACGACCACCAAAAGGTTGTACACCAACAATAGCGCCAATCATATTACGATTGATATAGACATTGCCAGCACGTGATAACTTGGCTAAATCAAAGGCACGGTGTTCAATACGGGTATGAATACCCATAGTTAAACCAAAACCTGTACCATTAATTTTATCTACAACCGCTTCTATGTCATTGCCTTTAAAGCGCACAACATGTACACAAGGACCAAATACTTCCTTCTCTAGCACGCTAATGTCTTTAATTTCATAAAGTCGTGGCGCAAAAAAGAAATGTTCGTTCTGCGCTACTCCATCTGTTACCTCACTGGCAATAGGGCATTGGTACAGCAGTTTGCCATGGGTTTTCATATAGTCGCTGTGAGCATTGAGGGCATCTAATGCTTTTTGATCTATCACTGGACCTATGTCTGTGCTTAATTTTTCTGGGTTACCCACATGTAATTCTGCTAATGCGCCTTTAAGCATAGTAATAACGTCATCAGCAATATCTTCTTGTAAAAATAACACGCGCAGCGCCGAACAGCGTTGACCTGCAGACTGAAATCCTGAAGAAATAACATCATCAACCACTTGCTCAGGTAGGGCGGTAGAGTCAACTATCATGCAGTTTTGGCCACCGGTTTCTGCGATAAAGGGGACTTGATCGCCACCTCGGTCAGCCAAGGTTTGTGAAATAATAGTGCCGGTTTCAGTAGAGCCGGTAAACATAACGGTTTGAATACGAGCATCAGGAACAATAACGCTGCCCACTTGACTGCCACGAGCAATAACCGCTTGTACAACGCCTTCAGGTAAGCCAACCGACTTCATTAATTCAATGGTGCGTAAGGCAATTAAACTGGTTTGTTCGGCAGGTTTTGCTAATACCGTATTACCTGTGGCAATAGCGGCAGCTACTTGACCTAAAAATATCGCTAATGGGAAGTTCCAAGGGCTGATACATAAGACAACCCCACGCGCTTCTAAGCGTTCATCAGCGGCAACTTCAACTGCTTGTTGTGCATAATAACGACAAAAGTCAACGGCTTCACGTACTTCATCAATACCGTCTTGGGCTATTTTACCGGCTTCTTTAATGCACAAGGCAATAAGCTCGTCGGTATGGCGTTCAAGAATATCAGCCACGCGGCATAATAAATCAGCGCGTTCAGATACTGGCGTTTTTGACCATGTAGTAAATGCTGTTTCTGCCGTATCGATCATCTCAAGCATGGCGGCTTTGTCGTGCAGATGATGAAAGCCAATGATTTCACGATGGTTAGCTGGGTTCTTAACCGCAATAGCACCTTCGGGGATATCATTTTTATTAAGCAGGTGCTCAACAAACCAGTAATCTAACGAGGCTTTTAACGGCGTGATGACACTAATGTCGGTTAAATCTAAGCCTTTAGAATTATCACGGCCAAGACCTTTGGCGTCATGATATAAGGCAATAGGTCTAAGTATTTGGTTGTTATACTTATCTTTTAAGCGTTGAGTTCTTTCAACTGGGTCTTCAAGTAATGACTCGACCGGTTGCGACTCATCAACAATGGCATTGACAAAAGAAGAGTTAGCGCCATTTTCTAATAAGCGGCGGACCAAATAAGCTAATAATTCTTCATGATGGCCAACCGGTGCGTAGATGCGACATTGAATGTTCTCAAGTGACACAATTTGGTCGTACAAAGAATCTCCCATGCCATGTAAGCATTGAAATTCAAAACCTTCTTTATCATCACCGGCAAGTTCAACAATCGTTGCTGCGGTGTAAGCGTTATGTGTGGCAAACTGTGGGTAAATAGAATCTCTATATTCTAATAATTTATTGGCACAGGCATGGTAAGAAACATCGGTAGAAGACTTACGTGTGAAGACTGGAAAGTGGCTAAGACCCTCTTTTTGAGTGTTCTTAATTTCTGTATCCCAATATGCACCTTTGACTAAGCGCACCATCATTTTTCGGTCAACACGTACGGTTAATTCTCGTAACCATTCAACAACAAAGATAGCGCGTTTTTGATAGGCTTGTAATGCCATACCAAAACCATCCCAACCGGCTAATTCACTGTCACTAAATACCGCTTCAATAACATCAAGCGATATATCTAAGCGTTCAGACTCTTCTGCATCAACGGTCAAGCCAATGTTATAACTTTTTGCTTGCAGGCAAAGCGCTTTTAATTTTGGTACAATTTCAGCCATGACACGTGCTTGGTGGCTAAACTCATATCGGGGATGAATAGCCGAAAGTTTTACTGAAATACCTGGTACTCTGCGTGGGTCGTTTTTACCGGTAGCACGAGCCACTTTACCAATTGTTTCTATCGCATCTTGATAAGCTTTATAATAGCGGTTAGCGTCGTCCATTGTACGAGCGCCTTCACCTAGCATATCGTAAGAGTAAACATAACCTTGCTGTTCTTTTGTCGCAGCACGCTCAGTGGCCGCTTTGATCGTTTCGCCCATCACAAACTGCTTACCCATAATTTTCATGGCGTAGTTCATTGACTTACGAATAACAGGCTCACCTAAACGGCCAATAACTTTTTTCAATAAACCAAAGCTATCTTTTTTGCGTTTATCAGCATAATTAACCATAGTGCCGGTAATTAACAAGCCCCATGATGAAGCATTTACAAACAGTGACTCACTGCTGCCAAGATGACTGCTCCATTGTCCTTGAGAAATTTTGTCACGAATTAAGGCATCTTGAGTATGCTTATCTGGTACACGTAGTAAGGCTTCAGCCAAACACATTAATACCACACCTTCTTCGCTTGATAGAGAGTATTCCTTTAACAAAGCATCTATCGCGCCAGTACCCGCTTGGTCTTGGCGAATTTTTAACACCATTTTACGCGCTCTTTCCCAAGCACGACTTCGAGCACTAACATTAACTTCTGCTAGTGGCAAAATATGATCTACCGCTGTATTTTCATCAATACGATAAAATTCACGAATTTTCTGACGAATTGGGCAATCGGTGATAAATGAATCATTAAAAAGCATATATTTTTCCTCAAAATAACTAAGTAGTAGCGTGGTACTAGTTAGCGATAGTTACATTAATTTTAATCGTGCATTCTAATTAAAACTTAACCGTATGTGCTAGTTAAATTTTGGTTTAAAGCCATTTAAAGTAGCGCTAAAATAGCCTCTGACCATATAATATATTTCAGGTTAAAGGCTTAGAATGAAAAAGTGTTACACGGCTAGTGATAAAGTCACTGTTTTTACTGAATATTACCTTAATAATTCCATCAATATGGCTTAATATATCGGCTTAGCGCTAAATTCATTAATGTAGCGCTAAGTGAGCTAATTTATTACTGCAGTGGGTATAAGTAAATCGCATAAATATGCATGTTGTTATAATTTATTTGGGTAATTATTTGGGTCTTTGTTAGGTGAACCTTGGTGGTAAAATATCAACTGTGGTACAATCTTCGCATACTCTTTATAACTGTTAGTTTAGTTTGCTCGCTATTATATTTTATTCTCTAAAATAATTAATAAGTTAGGCTAAGCACAACACCACTTTATATACCATGAAAAATAATCAAACCATGCTGACATTATTGTGTAATGTTAATATTTACGCACCAACCCCCCTAGGCATTAAAAACGTTCTAATTGCAGGTAATAAAATTGCCGCTATTTACGAGCCTGGAAAAGGGCAAATCGATATTCCTAAGCAGTGGCACGTTAAGGTCATTAATTTTGACGGTGCGACCTTAACGCCAGGTTTTATTGATAGCCATGCCCATATTACCGGTGGCGGTGGCGAAGCAGGTTTTGCAACGCAAGTACCGCCTGTTGGCCTGACTGAATTTACCCATGCGGGGGTGACTACCGTGGTGGGCTTACTTGGCACTGATGATACTACTCGAAGCACCGAAAACTTATTAAGTCGAGTTTATGGCCTGCGTGAAGAAGGCTTGTCTGCTTACTGTTGGACCGGAGGATATCATTATCCTTTAACCACCATTACCGGCAGCGCTAAGTCAGATATCGTTTTTCTTGAGCCCGTGATCGGTATTGGTGAGTTTGCCATTAGTGATCACCGCTCTAGCCAACCCACATTTGAAGAAGTGATCCGCCTTGCCAGTGAAACCCATGTGGCGGGGTTGATCACAGGTAAAGCCGGCGTTATTCATTTTCATTTGGGTGATGGCGAAAAACGTTTAGCCTTAATTGAACAAGCGATTAGAGACACAGAGTTGCCAGCGCGGGTATTTAATCCCACCCATGTTAATCGTAACAAAGCCTTGTTTGAAGATAGTTGTAAATTACTCACTCAAGGGTGTCATATTGATTTGACCGCATTTCCTGCCGGCACAGCGCAACCTGGTTGGGAAGCTTGTGACGCCATTGAAATGGCAGTGGAAAGACAATTACCCTTAGCACAAATTACCCTTAGCTCGGATGGCGGGGGTTGCTTGCCTTGTTTTGACACACAAGGTGAATTACAGCATATGGATTTTGGTCGAGCGAGTACGTTAGGAGAAACTTTGGTGGAAACATTAAATAAAGGTTTAGCACTTGAAACCGTACTCCCGATGTTAACGAGCAATGTCGCTACTATTTTACGCTTTAAAAGCAAAGGGCAAATTGCCGTTGGTTTTGACGCTGATTTATTGGTGATGAATGAAAAATATGAAATTACTGATGTAATGGCGCAAGGTGTATGGCACAAGCAAAATAATCAGACAATTATTAAAGGTACATTTGAATAGAGGTAGATATGTGTCCAGCTAAAACAACTGATGGTCAACAACGGGGATTTGTAATTCCTATCGGGGGGGCAGAAGAGCGTGTAAAAGATCCGATAATTTTACAACGTTTTGTTGAGCTTTGTGGTGGCGAGAATGCTTATATTGTTATCATTCCAACCGCTTCACAACTCGAAGATACTGGGTCAAATTACGAAGAGGTTTTTCATGAATTAGGCGTGAAAAAAGCCGTTTCGTTACCGATTAATGATCGTGAACAGGCAAACAGCGATGAATACCTCGCTGAATTGGACAATGCCACCGGGATTTTTATCACCGGCGGTAATCAATTACGCTTGTCTACTATTTTAGGTGGTACGCCAGTAGCGCAAAGTATTCGTAAGCTTAATGCGGCGGGTGTGCATGTTGCAGGCACTTCTGCAGGCGCAGCGATTATGCCAGAGCATATGATAGCGGGCGGACGCACAGGCGCTTTACCTAATGAAGAAGGGGTGACTTTTGCACCAGGCATGGGCTTAATTAATAAAGTGATTATTGACCAGCATTTTAGCCAAAGAAACCGCTTGGGACGTTTGTTATCGGCTATTTCATACAACCCTTTTGCTTCAGGCCTGGGTATTTGTGAAAATACGGCTGCCTTTATTGATCCTTCTGGGGTTTTAGAAGTGGTAGGTCATGGCAGCATCACGGTAGTTGACCCGTCAGACCTGTCGCACAGCTCAATGGCCGATGCTAATAGAGGCGAAGCTATTACCTTAATCGGTCTTAAGTTGCATGTGCTGGGTCCAGGTGCGACTTACTGCATCAACGAAAGAATAGCGACACCCGCAGTTTAAGCTAATTTTTTAAAAAGCCCTCCTGATTTTAGGCGGGCTTTTTTGTTTTATTACAACCACTTAAAGTCTTCCTTGATATCCCTATTCTCAGCAGAATAATATTTTATCGCAAGTAGTATGCTCATTATTCAAAGCGTGTTATCTTTTCTAGATCGCATTTTGCGTAGTCGATATAAATAAAAAATAATAAAAAATTCTCGTTAGAGTAATAAAAGGAAATCACGATGAAAATGCTATCTTCCAACGTTTATGTTGGCCCTAATGTTTATGCTCATTTTCCAGTGATTCGCCACATAGTCGATATAGGGGTTTTGGAACAATACCCTTCAGTTAAGTTAGGTAATGAATTTATCGATGGCTTAATCAATAACTTGCCCAGTTTAGATCAACACGGTTGCTCCTATGGTGAGCCCGGCGGATTTCTTAGACGTTTAAAAGAAGATGAAGGTACTTGGATTGCTCATATTTGGGAGCATGTTACGCTCGAACTCCAATGTATAGCAGGTACTGAAGTCACCTTTGGTAAAACTCGAAGTACAGGTAAAACTGGCGAATACAATATGGTTTTCCAGTATAAGCAACGAAATGTAGGCCTTGAAGCGGCTTTGTTAGCGCGGAAATTATTAATTTCATTAATGCCCGAAAATATTAAAGCCGAATTGAAAACCTCCATTGAAGACGATTTTGATTTTCAACAAGAAATGGCTGACTTTATTCGCTTTGCACAACGCAAAGAATTTGGTCCTAGTACGCAATCACTGGTTGATGCCGCAGAAAAACGTAATATTCCTTGGTTAAGATTAAACGAATATAGTTTGGTGCAATTTGGTCATGGTAAATATCAACAACGTATTCAAGCGACTATTACCAGTGAAACTAGGCACATTGCGGTCGAAATTTCTTGTGATAAAGAAGACACACATAATTTATTAAACGATCTTGGCTTACCTGTTCCTCAACAGCGTATGGCGTATTCAGATACCCAAGCGGTAAAAATGGCAAAACATATTGGCTATCCGGTGGTACTAAAACCGTTAAATGCTAATCATGGCCGTGGCGTATCTATTGATTTAACGACGGAAGAACAAGTGATCACCGCTTTTGCCTTTGCTCGTGAACATGGTACTAGCCGTGCGGTTTTAGTTGAGTCGTTTTTAACCGGTTTAGATCACCGGATGTTGGTGGTTAATGGTGAATTAGTCGCGGTGGCCAAACGTGTACCGGGCCATGTCATGGGTGATGGCGTTAATAGTATTAGCCAATTAGTGGATATTATTAATGAAGACCCACGTCGAGGTGTTGGCCATGAAAAAGTATTAACGCAGTTAGAGATAGATACACAAGCCATACGTTTACTAGGCGAGGCGGGCTTTACTGAACAAACAGTACTACCTCAAGGTGAAATATTTTACCTACGTTCAACGGCAAATTTATCGACCGGTGGAACAGCAATTGACATGACCGATGTGGTACATCCCGATAATAAAACCATGGCTGAACGTGCGGTACAAGCGGTTGGCTTAGATGTGGGTGGCGTTGATTTTTTAACCGCAGATATCACTCAATCTTATAAAGATATTGGTGGCGGTATTGTCGAAGTTAATGCCGCACCTGGTTTTAGAATGCACGTAGCGCCAAGTGAAGGTAAGCCTAGAGATGTTGCGGGCAAAGTTATTGATATGTTGTTTCCGCCAGCACTACCTACACGTATTCCTATTGCCGGTATTACTGGCACCAACGGCAAAACCACCACCTCTAGAATGCTCTCGCATATATTAAAAAGTGCTGGCCACGTTGTTGGCATGACATCTACCGATGGGGTTTATGTTGATGGCCAGTTATCGGTTAAAGGTGATATGACAGGTCCGGTCTCATCGCAAATTGTTTTACGTGATCCCTCGGTTGATATTGCGGTATTAGAAACGGCGCGAGGCGGTATTGTTCGCTCAGGTCTGGGTTACTTAGAATGTGACGTCGCTGCTTGTCTGAATGTGCAAGCCGATCATTTAGGGCTAAGAGGCATAGAAACGCTTGAGCAACTAGCTGAAATTAAACGTATTGTGGTTGAAGTTGCTACCGACAGTGTGGTACTCAATGCGGATGATCCGCTGTGTTTAAAAATGGCTGATCATACCAAAGCTAAACATTTATGCTATGTCACCATGAATACCGGCCATAGTTTAGTCCGCGAGCATATTCGTGCTGGCGGTCGAGCCGTAGTATTAGAGAAAGGTATTAACGGTGACATGATCACCATTTTTGATAATGGTACCCATATCCCGCTGCTGTGGACGCATTTAATTCCGGCCACCTTAGAAGGCAAAGCACTGCACAATGTACAAAATGCTATGTTTGCTGCTGCCCTAGCTTATTGCTTAGACAAACCATTAGAGGCCATTCAACAAGGCTTAAGAACCTTCACAACGACCTTTTATCAAGCCCCGGGTCGAATGAACGTGTTTGATGAGCATAATTTTAGAGTGATACTTGATTATGCTCACAATGCTGATGGTGTGCATTGTATGAGCGAGTTGGCCAGTAAATTAGAAGTTAAGGGTAAGCGTATTACTGTCTTGGCAGGACCCGGTGATCGTCGTGATGAAGATATCGTGAATATTGCTAAAGCGGCGGCTGGACATTTTGATCTTTATATTTGTAAAGCTGATGATAATCGCCGTGGTCGTGGTGAAGATGAAGTGCCTCAACTTTTAGCCGCCGCATTAAAAGCTCAAGGTATTGATGAAGCTAATATTTATTGTATTCCAGATGAAGTAGAAGCGATAAATAAAGGTCTAGAATTGGCCAGTAATGATGACTTATTAATGGTTTTTGGTGATGCGATAACACGCTGTTGGAAACAAATTATTCATTTCAATGGCGTTAATAAACCTGATCATGAAACAGAGCAAACGCCACGTCAAACCGTAGTGTCTATGTTAGAAACTAGCGAGCCTGATACTTTTGTCTTGGAAACCGGCATGAGAATTGTTTCTGATGAACGCGGTGTGCGTGTGGTATCTGAACACGATGAAGAAAGTGATTAAGCTTACTAAAAAAAATCAACATCAAAAAGCGTAGTAATATATGAATATAAAAAATATAACACTGAGCTTAGATGATAATCGTCGGCTGACAGGTAAAAATTTATTATCTGATCAGCCAGGCGCGATCATTGATGCTTTTGTCTCGGGTATTGATAAGCTTGTTGTAGTTAATGTTTGGTCTATTTACGTTAATCGGCTACTGAAGGCGGTTAATTGGTCAAATGAAAAAATATACTCGCGTATCTTCGAAGATGGCATCACGATTGCCATCAGTGCTCCCATCGATGCGCTGTATGCAGCCTGTGATTTAAATGAAATGGCCTGGCAGTTAACCTGCGAAGAGTTAGCCCATACTGAAAATGCAGAGCCAATGAGTGCCGCCATCGTGCGTTTAAAAGCCGCGATAGCAGAAGAAGTTAATCCAAAACTACTGGCATTAATTAAACAAGCAAAAGCTAAAGGTATTGTTTATTTGGTTGATGATGATGAATTTTCATTGGGTTATGGCAGCACAGCGCAATGTTGGCCGATATCGGCGCTGCCTGAACTCGCCAGCATAAATTGGTCACAATACCACTCGATACCGCTTGCCTATGTAACCGGCACCAATGGTAAATCGACCAGTGTGCGCATTATGTCGCAAATTATTGAGCAAGCGGGAAAATGTTGTGGTGTTACCTCGACAGATTTTATTCGGGTTGGTGATAATATTATTGATCATGGTGATTATTCAGGTCCGGGCGGGGCAAGAATGTTATTGCGCCATCCTAATACCCAAACCGCTATTTTAGAGGTAGCGCGTGGTGGTATTTTACGTCGGGGTTTACCCATAGATAAGGTTGATGCCGCCTTAATCACCAATATTGCCGAAGATCATTTAGGGCAATATGGCATTAATACCGTTGCCGCACTTGCCCAAGCTAAAGCTGTGGTTGCCAAAGGCTTACAGCATAACGGCGAAAGTAAAGGCACCTTAGTACTGAATGCCGATGACGAGTATTTAGTGGCGTTAGCGCCTGAATTGTTGGTGAATAAGTGTTGGTTTTCTTTAGATGAAAACAACCCGACACTACAACAACATAAACAACAAGGTGGCGCGGTTTGTTTTGTTAAAGACCAGCAATTGGTTTATGCAGAGGCTAATGAAGAAACAAGCATTATCGGTGTTAACGATATTCCTATGACGCTAAACGGCGCGGCGCTGCACAATATTCAAAATGCGCTGGGCGCAATTGGCTTAGCCAAGAGCTTAGATATTGACAATAAAGCGATTACCAAAGCTTTGTCAAAATTTGCTAGCAACAGTGAAGACAATCCTGGTAGAGGCAACCAGTTTAGCGTTAATAACGCGCAAGTGATCATGGACTTTGCCCATAATGTTCATAGTATGCAGGCCATGGCAGTTACGACGGCGAATATCAAAGCTCAGCGTAAATTTTTAATGCTGAGTCATGCGGGTGACAGAACTGATAGTGAAATCATCAACATGACGAAAACCGCATTAAAAATGCAGCCTGACTTTATTATTGCTGTTGAGGTAGAGCCGTATTTGCGCGGTAGGGCGTTAGGAGAAGTACCGCAATTAATTATCGATACCGCGCTGGCTCATGGTGTTAAAGAGCATAATATTTTTACTTTTAAGAGTCCCTTTGCTGGGGCGAAATATATTATAGAGCAGCTGCAAGCCGATGATTTAGCGTTACTGATGGTGTTATCTGAGCGAGAAGAGATCACCGAATTGTTACTGGATAAATCTTAAATAATTGAGCTTTGGCTTTCAGTTATCTAGATAACTGAAAGCCTAGCTTATGTGTTATTTCAGCAACTTTATTTCAGTAGTGTGAGTAAGCGCTTGACTGTCCAGTAAGGCGTTAAGCGCTTTTACTCATGACTTTGATGTCCACCAATAAGCCATAATAAACCTATAGCTATGCTATACATGCAGTGTTTATTAAGCTTCAACTGTTTAACAGCTTTGTCTGTGCTCGATATGATAGGGGATTAAAACAGAATCTGTAGCTCGGTTAATGAAAAGTTCAGCGGCTTTGCTGCCTTTTTCTGCACTGTTTTGGTGTACAGTGGTTAACGGTGGATTCGACCGGCTTGTTTCGTCAATACCATCAAAACCCACCACGCTGATATCTTCTGGTATTTTAAGGCCCATGGCATTAATTTCTTTTAAAGCCGCTAAAGCGATTAAATCACTCATACAAAGCAGAACATTTGGCCGAGGAATAGAGGTTAGCGCTTCTCTAACGGCTATTAAGGCGATGTCATGACTGCTTTTTGGAATATTCCATATCCTATCATCTCTTAACGTAACACCGAGTTCATTGATAGCCTTCTTGTAACCATTTAAACGACGATGAGCAATTGAAGGCAGAAGATCAAAGTCAGGTAATTCATACACTCGACAGGTTAAGTTTGAATCGAGTAATCTTAAACCCAGAATCGCTACATTATCATCTGCTGACTTTATCGCCAGTTTTGCTATTTCATATGCTGCTTGTTCGTTATCAACGCCTACCGAGGCATTACGATCAATATCAAAATCTGCGGTAACCACTTTTTTAGTGGTGGCTCTTAACTGCTCAACCAACTTAGCGTTGCGCGGGCTGCCATAACAAATAAAGCCATCAACAAAGTCAGCAACCGCATTAATGTCGTCAGAAGCCCCAGAGAATAATAATAAATTAACCTGATTTTTTTCTAAAACGGATGAAACACCCTTAACAAAATTGCTGGCGACGGGATCAGAAATCATATACTCGACACTATCGGGTAATACCAAAGCGACAATATTAGAGTGACCTTTTCTTAACGATTGCGCCGCTTTATTAGGCCCTGAATAACCCAACTTTTTACATGATGCAAGGATGTCATCTCTGCGCTTTTTAGACAGTTGATCTGGACGACTAAAAGCATTAGAGACAGTGGCATTTGACACACCAAGTTCTTTGGCAATGCTTTTTAATGTCCATATTTTTTTTTCTGTCATGTTGACCCTATTTTATTATAGTGCATAAACATCGCGCAGATCTATTCAGTTTGTTGTCATTATTGTTGACATAGTATACTGGTATTTATCAATATATAACTTATTTTCACTCGCTATTTTGAAGGCTAATTCAAAAGGCTTTCTAAGAGAATAAAACGTTTCTTACCCTTGTCATTAAGCTCAATAGACGCTTTTCTCGTGGTTAAGTCGACTAATAAAGTCGCTTGGCTCTTATCATTAGTCCAAGCCATTTCTAATACAGATTGCTGACCTTCAATAGTAAATTCACCATTAAAAGCGTCACTGTTATTACGTAATTTTATCAATTCAATGATAGCTTGAGTGATAGGTTTTTCGAGTGATTTTTCAATGTGTTCACTATTAAGATAAGGGCGATTTATATCTCTACCTACATTGGTGGCAGATAACAAGGTCATATCATTTTTTTCAGCGAATAAACCGGCATAATAAACTTGCGGCGTGCCCGGTGCGAAAAACTGTATGGCTCTGGCTAATAAATAGTCATAATCATTGGCCGCTAACGCATCGTAGTAAGTACAATTAACTTGATATAAATCAACATTACTTGCCGCTGCACCTGTGGCTTTTTGGCTTTCGCCTGCGCTATTAAGATGAATTTTTTTAACTAAGTTATCTATCTCAGCGTTATCAAGCAGCCCTTTTTTACCGTTCATCGGGCCAACATCAATAATGCCAATACCGTCGTGGGTGTCTAAAACCGTGATGCAATTTCTAGGCGAAATGTTCAGCCACTTAATTAATGCGCTAAAGTCTTGGCTAAAAATACTGTGTAAAATTAACGGCGGCAAGGCAAAATCGTAAACTTGATCAACACGTTTAGCTATTTCAATTTGGGTTTGATAATAAGAATGAATTTCTACTAAGGTATCAATACCTTGTGCGTTAGATTTTTTGGTTAGCTGATCAATAAACTCAAAGGTTTCTTCAAGCATAAAGCAGCTAGTACCTGCCTTTTTAATCGCATAACCAGCGGCATCAAGGCGAATAATATTAATATTATTTTCAGCAAAGGTTTTTAAAATCCGCGTTAAATAGGCTTGTCCAACATCTGAAGTGACATCGATATCAATTTGGTTATCGGTAAATGTGGTCCAAAAATCAGCTGATTGATTATTGGGTAATACATAATTGGTAAAACTGCTACCAGGTCTAGGACGATATATTTTCGCTTGTTGCTCTTCATTTAAGCCGGCGGGGAAAACTTTATCTTTCGTTAAGAAAAGCTCCCAAAACGGTGAATCACTGCCTTTATCTAGTACATCTAAAAATTCTTTAGATTGAGCAGACATATGATTTACGATAAGATCTGCCATTAATTCATGGCTTTCTCCTAATGTTTTTACATTTTCCCAATCGCCAAGTCGGCTATCAACTTCAGTGTGGTCAATAGGGTCAAAACCCGCATCACTGCCATCTATTGGATAATAAAAGGGTAATAAGTGCACACCTGAAAATAAACCTGACAACTGATTATGCAGAATATTATCGAGTGCTTTTACACCAGAACCGGTTAGCCTATCAACATAGGTTATTAGCTGAACATTATTTTTCATAAATCTACCATTAAAGTACAAGTTGAATCTTAATCGATTAAGGTATATGTTTATATACAACACAGTTTTAATCAAGAATAATTTTGCTTTTTCTTTAAAATATTAAGTATCAGCAGATGTTTTAAGGTTAAATAATCAATAAATCACTTTAGTTATTAAGCAACTAAAGCCAATATATATAAATATAATAAGAGGGGAAAATAATGAATCCATCGAGTAGCTCAGCAGTAGATAAATCTTCAATCGAGGACGCATCGATAACCCGTATTAAGCTTTTAACCTATATGATGTTTTTTGTTTTTGCAATGACCTCAGATGCCGTTGGTGTCATCATTCCTCAGTTAATTGAAACCTACAATTTAAACTTAACACAAGCGAGTGCATTTCATTATATCCCCATGATTTTTATCGCATTTAGTGGTTTGTTTTTGGGTTATCTTGCTGATAAGTGGGGCAGAAAATTAACCATTGTTATTGGTTTAATGATTTTCTCTGTCGCCTGTTTTATGTTTTCTGTTGGCGAGTCTTTTTACTACTTCTTATTTTTGCTAGCGCTAATTGGTATTGCTATTGGTTTGTTTAAAACTGGCGCATTGGCACTGATTGGCGACATATCTTCGTCAGGTAAAGAACATACGGCGACAATGAATAAAGTAGAAGGCTTTTTTGGCATAGGCGCTATTGTAGGCCCTGCGATTGTCAGCTACTTATTAATTTCAGGTGTTTCTTGGAAGTATTTATACATAGCTGCGGGTGTTATTTGTATTTTGCTGTGTTTGGTTGCAATGAAAACAAAATACCCAGTGACTAAACAACATGCGGCAGAAAAAATTAATTTAAAAAGCTCGTTTAAATTAATGAAAGACCCTTATGCTTTAGGGTTTTCATTAGCCATTGCGCTTTATGTCGCTACTGAAGTGGCTATATACGTTTGGATGCCAACACTGCTTGCTGACTACACTGGCTCGCTTGTTTGGTTAGCGACTTATGCCTTAACTATTTTCTTTGTCTTACGGGCAAGTGGGCGATTTTTAGGGGTTTGGATGCTTAAGCACTTTAGCTGGCAAAAAGTGATGTTTTGGTTTTCATTAGCGGTATTTCTTTGCTATTTAGGTACTGCTTTAATGGGGGTTGACGTCGCCGTTGTATTATTACCCTTGTCAGGTTTATTTATGTCAGTGATTTACCCAACCTTAAACTCTAAAGGTATTAGTTGCTTTAAAAAGTCAAAGCATGGTGCGGTTGCGGGGGTGATCTTATTCTTCACGGCGGTATCAGCTGCTATATCTCCTTTACTTATGGGGATTGTGAGTGATCTGTTTGGCCATGTTTCTTATGGATTTTATTTGGCAACATGCTTCGCCGGCTTACTGTTTGTCGCGGCAATCTACAATCTAAAAGTGGATCCTACTCAACATATACAAAATTAATTAATTATATTTATCATGTAATTAATTCAATAAAACCTATTGTACAAAAAAAAGACTTGCTAATATTTATATTTTTAACAATAATCAACTTAATCGATTAAGTTGATTGTTTTAATAGTAAACAACTTCGATTAACTATAAAAATATTAATACAATAAATTAACAGAACACGGGGTGAGACAATGAAAAAAGCTATTCATAAGAAATTTATCGTAAGCGCATTAGCTATGGCTATATGCTCTAGCTTAAGCGCAGCAGAAACAAACGTGACAGAAGAAGTAAAAAAGAAAGGTATTGATTTTGAGCGAATCGTCGTTACTGGCTCTGTTGGTAAAGGCACAACGGTTATGGAATCAAGTGTCTCGGTAAGTAGCATCTCTGCAGATCAAATTGAAATAGCGTCACCACGAAGCAGTGCTGAAGCATTCAGAAACATCCCAGGTGTTCGTGCAGAAGCATCAGGCGGTGACGGTAACGCTAACCTTGCAGTACGTGGTCTTCCTGTAGCCGCGGGCGGTGCTAAATTCATGCAAATTCAAGAAGACGGTTTACCCATTCTACAATTTGGTGATATCGCTTTTGGTAACACAGATATTTTCTTACGCATAGATTCTACAATGGCAACTATTGATGCTATTCGTGGTGGCTCTGCATCAACATTGGCTACAAATGCTCCTGGCGGCATCATTAATATCGTTAGTAAAACGGGTGAAGCTGAAGGTGGTAGCGTAGCGACAACATTCGGTTTAGATCACGACTCTACTCGTACAGATTTTCAATTTGGCGGCGAGATTAACGACTCAACCTATTTCCATCTTGGTGGCTTCTACCGTCAAGGTGAAGGCGTACGTGATACTGGTTATACGGGTAACAAAGGTGGTCAAATTAAAGCGAACATCACTAAAGAATTTAGCGATGGTTACGTTAGACTTTATTTTAAACACTTAGATGATACAACTACAGCATATTTACCTATGCCTGTTCACGCTGACGGTTCTTCAGTTGAAGGCTTTGACGCCTCTACTGGCACTCCTCATACCCCTTACCATACTTCAATGATTACAACGGATGGCGCTGGTAATGGCCGTCTTGCTGACATGCGTAATGGCATGAGCCCTAAAGTGGATTCTTTTGGTTTTGAAGCCGCATTTGATTTAGGCAATGACTGGTCTGTTGAAAACAGAATGAGAATTTCTCGCACTAAAGGTAGCTTTACTGGCCCATTCCCTGAAAGTATTCAAGGAAGCCAAGGCTTAGCTGACAGTATAGCGGGTGCTGGTGCAACATTAACTTATGCAAATGGTCCACAAGCAGGTAATGCTTATACGGCTGATAACCTTATGCGTATTCACTCGTTTGATGTTGAAATGACTAATCTTGATTTTATGGTTAACGATTTCAAATTAACAAAAACGATTAACGACTCTACCTTTACTGTTGGTTTATATAACTCGTCTCAAACTATTCAACAATCATGGTTATGGAACTCTTACTTATATGAAGTAAAAGGCCAAGATGCCGCACTTGTTGATGTAACGGCCGCTGACGGTACAGAATTTTCTCAAAATGGTGTAATTGCTTATGGTGTACCTGCATGGGGCAACTGTTGTACACGTAATTACGATTTACAATATGAAGTTACAGCGCCTTATGCTGCGTTTAGCACAAGCTTTGATAACATAAATATTGACGGTAGTGTTCGTTTTGATAGTGGTTCTGCAACAGGTTCTTTCTCAGGTGCAGCTCAATCTGCAGTTGACATGAACGGTGACGGTACTATACATCAAATCGAAACCAGCGTTTCAAATGTTGATAACGCTTCAGCTAACAACGTAAATTACGATTGGAACTACGTGTCTTATTCACTAGGTGGTAACATCAAAATCAATGATGATGTAGCCGCATTTGCTCGTATCAGTAGAGGCGCTACAGCTAATGCTGACCGCTTAGCTTTTGGTAAAATAGATGCTGCTGGTGTTGCCAAAGATGAAGATATCTATGATGAAGTTGATCAGTTAGAACTTGGTGTTAAATTCCGTCAAGATGAAATATCTGTCTTTGCAACGGCTTTCTTTGCACAAACTCAAGAGCAAAACTTTGAAGCCACTAGCCAACAATTTTTTGACCGTGAATATGAGTCAAAAGGTATTGAAATAGAATCTACATACTACATTGGTGATTTTGATCTACGTGCTAACTTAACGTGGACTGATTCTGAAATAACTAAAGATGTCATTAATCCAGATGTAGTTGGCAACACACCAAGAAGACAAGCCGATGTTGTTTACTCAATAACAGGTCGTTACAACTTTAACCAAGGTTCTGCGGGTATTAACTTAATTGGTACTACTGATTCATTTGCTCAAGATAACTTTGACCAAAACGACCCTAACGCACTTATATTAGACGGTTATGTTCAAACTAACGCCTTTGCTCAATACAACCTTTCAGATTCATTAAGTGTTTCTTTAAACATTAACAACTTATTTGAAACTGTTGGTATTACTGAAGCAGAAGACGCAACAGCGGCAACGGCTAAAACTATTATACGAGCAAGATCTATTCAAGGTCGTTCAGCGACTCTGACGCTTAAATACGATTTTTAATCTATAACTTTTTAAACTAATAGTACAAATAATAACAAGCCCATTTTATATGGGCTTTTTTATTCAAAGGTGATTTTATGCTTTCTTTACTCAGTTATGGCGAAGTGTTGGTTGATTTTTTACCAAGCTCAGCTTATAACCCAAGTTACACTCCGTTAGCGGGCGGTGCACCGGCAAATGTCGCTGTAGCCTATGCTAAATTAGGCGGAAATAGTTATTTTGCTGGCGGTATCAGTAGCGATGATTTTGGTACTATGTTAATGCAGCAATTACAAGATCAAGGGGTGAATACAAGTTACGTAAATACCGTAGAAAATGCCAATACAGCCATAGTGTTGGTGACCTTAGATGCGAGTGGCGAACGTGCTTTTAATTTCTATCGTAACGATACGGCAGATATGTATTATGAAAAAAGCCAGGTTGATAAAATAAACTGGCAAGATATTGCTGTTTTTCATTATTGCTCAAATACCCTCACCAATGAACAAAACCATGATAATACGCTTTATGCCTTAAAGCGCGCTAAGTCGAACAAGGTATTAATTAGCTTTGATGTTAATTTACGTCAGCAACTTTGGGCTGATTTAAGTTTATTACCTGCTCGGGTAGAAGCCTGTCTCAATGAAAGTGACATTGTAAAATTAAGTAAAGATGAAGCCAGCTATTTAGCGGCCATTAAAAATGTTGATATACCAGGCTATGTTAGCTATCTATTAACGCTAGGCGTTAAGCTGATCGTTATTACTGATGGCCCTAACGAGGTGCAAGTAACTTGTGCCAGCTACTCACTGATGATTGCTGTGCCTAAAATAACTGCGCTAGATACCACCGCTGCCGGTGACAGTTTTATTGCTAGCTTCTTATTTGCTCTCTCTCAAGATGCCGATATTAATCAAGCATGTTTATTTGATTTATTAGAAAACCAAACGCTTGTGTCATCAGCGGTACTATTCGCCAGTAAATGTGGTGCCTTAACTTGTCAAAAAATGGGCGCATTTGCTGCCTTGCCGTCAATTAAAGCGCTAGCGCTTTAATTGTTTTTTTATCAAATATCCGAGAATAAATATGGAATCTAGAACTTCCCTTGCCAGTTGGAAAAAGCTAACGCTTCATGCACAACAAATGAAAAAGTCTCATATGAACGACTTTTTCAATGAAGACAAACAACGATTTGATAAATTTTCTCTGTTATTACCTTCTATGCTATTAGATTATTCTAAAAACTTGATCACAGAAGAAACTCGCTCACTGTTAATTTCACTCGCAAAAGCATGCGATGTAGAGGCTTGGCGAGACAAAATGTTCAAAGGCGAGCGTATTAATGGCACAGAAGATAGAGCTGTTTTGCATACCGCCCTGCGTGATCAGCAACAAACGCCCATATTTCTTGATGGCGAAAACATCAATGAATGCGTTGCAAAATCATTAGATAAAATGCAAGCCTTTACCGAACAAGTGCGTCAAGGAAGATGGAAAGGCTATTCTGGCAAGCGCATTACTGACGTGGTTAATATTGGTGTGGGTGGCTCTAACTTAGGCCCTCAAACGGTTACTGAAGCGTTAAAAAAATATAGTGATGACAGTATCAATGTTCACTATGTCTCTAACGTAGATGGCACCCAAATTGCTGATGTATTGAAGCCATTAAATCCAGAGAAAGTCCTGTTTATTGTTTCTAGCAAAACCTTTACCACCACAGAAACCATGATCAATGCTAAAACGGCGCTGAACTGGTTAACCTCTGCTTCATTTGATAAAAGTGCTGTTGCTCAGCATTTTGTCGCTGTGACCACCAATAAAGAAAACGCGATGAAATTTGGTGTTGAAGCCGATAATATATTCGAGATGTGGGATTGGGTTGGCGGTCGATTTTCATTATGGTCAGCCATAGGCTTGCCAATAGCTTTAGACTTAGGTTTCGATAAGTTTATTGAATTATTAGAAGGTGCTCATGAAATGGATCAGCACTTTTGTCAGACTGAACTTGAGCATAATGCGCCAGTGATTTTAGCCTTACTCAGCGTCTGGAATTGTACTTTTCTAGGTTCACAATCACAGGCTATTTTACCTTATGATCAATCCTTACATATGTTATCTGCGTATTTGCAACAAGCAGAAATGGAAAGTAACGGAAAATCAGTTAACTGGCATGGCGAAACCATTAGCTATTCAACTGTGCCGTCAATTTGGGGCGAATTAGGCATTAATGGCCAACATGCCTTTTATCAATATTTGCATCAAAGCAATAATGTCGTGCCGGCTGATTTTATTGGTTCAATTGAAAGTAATACCCCTATTGAGGGACATCATGAAACACTGATGGCGAACTTTTTTGCTCAAACTCAAGCATTAATGCAAGGAGTAGATGAACAACAAGTTAGAGATGACTTAAAAGCCAAAGGCAGGACAGATGAGTATATTAATAAAGTTGCGCCACATAAGGTACATAAAGGAAATCGCCCCTCTAACACTATATTAATGAACCGTATTTCACCCCGTTCATTAGGCAGCTTAATCGCACTTTATGAACATAAAATATTTGTCCAAGGGATTCTCTTACAAATATGTTCGTTTGATCAGTGGGGAGTCGAATTAGGCAAAGGTTTAGCTAATAAAATTGAACATGATCTACACCGTGACAAAAACAATCCCGATCACGACAGCTCTACTTGGAATCTGATCAAACATTATCATAAGGTAAAATCAGCCACCGCTGAAACACCTGATAAGTCATAAAGCTGTATCTTGAAGTCGGGTGAGTATTCCTGTTAACAACAGGAATACAGGCTTAATAACAATGCGGTTTTTGAAGGCTTGAGTTGGCTTTTGATCCGCTTGTTTGATAGTTAACTTACCGCCATTGCAGCGCTTAATTCAATGGCGGCAAGTTAAAGCCGGCGATAATCGAATTATTTTGATCTAAGCGCTAGCTTTATGCGTATAATTTTTTTTAACTAATTGAATTATATTCATGAAACGTACCTTATACTGGGTGAATAAAGATCTTCGTATCAATGACAACGCCGCGCTTAACTTAGCCAGTAAAAGTGATCGTCTGCTTTGTGTATATGTTGTTGATAAACAGTGTTTTGAAGTAAATAATTTTCAGTCAAAACCGTTAGGTGATATCAGGTGGCAATTTTTACAAGGCTGTTTAGATGATTTTAACGAGAGCTTATTAAAGCTTAGACAAGAGCTGTATATTGTTTATGGCGATACCTTATCGACCTTAACTCGGCTCTGTGAAAACTATCAAATTACTGATGTAATCACCACGAAATTACCCGGCACTTATGAAAATAGGCTTATTACTCAGCTTAATGAGCGCCTGCCTGAGCTGACCATTAATCTGGTAGACCAATTTACTTTATTTACCGAAAACGCTTTGCCTTTTGAGCTAGAGCAATTGCCGGTGAGTTATTCTAAATTTCGCAAAAAAATGGCTGAAGTCAGTATTTCCAAGCCAGTGCCAAGCGTGCAATCTCTGCCTAGCATGTTTGACACCCTACCGGCGCCAACTCGTTTTAAGCCTGAATGGCTACCTAGTGTAAGTGCTATAAAGGCCAAGCAGGGCTTTGAGTTTGCAGGGGGTGAACAACAGGGCTTAAAGCATCTTAGGCAATATTTTTCATCAAATTCCCCCGCAGAGTATAAGCAAGTCAGAAATAATTTAGACGGTTGGGAAAATAGCAGCAAGCTATCGCTGTGGTTAAATGCTGGCTGTATTTCTGTGCGCCAAGTGATGAATTACCTGACTGATTTTGAACAGCAGCAGGGTAAAAACAGTTCCACCGAATGCCTGTATTTAGAATTACTGTGGCGAGAGTACTATCAATGGGTACATGGTAAAATTGGCGCTAAAACCTACCAATTTAAAGGCATTGCTAAACATAAACCCCTAACAACATTCTATCCTGAACGCTTTAATAAATGGTGCTTAGGCAATACCCCTTATCCTTTGGTTAATGCCTTTATGCATGAGTTAAGACAAACCGGCTATTTAAGTAACCGAGGACGTCAAATTGTCGCCAGTTGCCTAGTGAATGAACTCAGTGTTGATTGGCGCTATGGTGCTGCCTGGTTTGAAGAGCAGTTAATTGATTACGACGCTGCGGTTAATTGGGGTAATTGGCAATACATCGCCGGCGTAGGTGTTGACCCTAGAGGCGGCAGGCATTTCAATATTGAGAAACAAACCACACTTTATGACCCTAATGGTGATTACCAAGCTAAATGGATAGACGAAAGTCAGCAAAGTACTCAAGCCAATCAAGCATTAGACTCCGTAGATGCTTCAGATTGGCCGGTGCTACAGTAAGCTAGCATGACAGCTAATACTGTGGCAGCTAATCTCGAGTCAACTAATATCCTAGCAACTAATAGCCTGGCAGATAGTGCGGTCAATATTGTTTGGTTAAAGCGTGACCTGCGACTGAGCGATCATCAGCCGTTGAGCGAATCCATTCAGTCGGGTTTAACACTGCTGTATTACGTTTTTGAGCCTTTATTAATCGCAGACCCTCATTACGACGAACGACATTGGCGTTTTATTTGGCAATCAATTGAAGATATTAACGCCCAGCTCAGCGCTTTTAATGCCCAGGTTTATGTTTATTGTGGTGATGCGCTTGCCGGCCTTAATGAAATTCAGCAGCGCTTTAACATTACCGGTTTATTTAGCCATGAAGAAGTCGGCTTGTTGTCTACTTTTGAGCGCGATAAAGCGGTTAACAAATGGTGTAAAGCACACAACATTGTTTGGCATGAAAGTGCTTCAGGCGCGGTAAGTCGCGGTAAAAAAAATAGAAATAACTGGGACAAAGATTGGCGTAAGATCATGAAAGCTGAGTTATGTCAGCCAGCGCTATCTTGTAACACACTGGTCAATAAACAATGTTTAGAGCAGTTACCTGAGTTTATTTTACCTGTATCCTGGTCAACACCTGACGAGTTCATGTTAAAAGGTGGTGAGCTTTGGGCGCAAAAAATGCTGCAATCATTTTTGAATGGCCGAGGTAAAAATTATCATTTTGACATATCTAAACCGCAGGCAAGTCGTAAAAGTTGTTCACGGTTATCGCCTTATTTAGCTTGGGGCAATATAAGCTTAAGGCAGTTCTATCAAAGTATTCTAATACAAAGACCTCAAAGTGGTTGGAAAAGACCAATAGATGCACTGGCATCTCGCCTGCATTGGCATTGCCATTTTATACAAAAATTTGAAAGCGAACATCAAATGCAGTGGCGTCCGGTAAATCGAGCTTACAGTGATTTTAGCTATCCTGACCTTCACTGTGGTTTGAGTATTGAAACGCGATTAAATAAATGGAAAACGGCGCAAACAGGCTATCCGCTAGTTGATGCTTGCATGCTTTGTTTAATAAAAACCGGTTATATCAACTTTCGTATGCGCGCCATGTTAGTCAGCTTTCTATGCCATCATTTACTGCTAGATTGGCGGCTAGGCGTGAGGTATTTAGCGAAACTATTTCTCGATTTTGAACCAGGCATTCACTATCCACAATTTCAAATGCAGTCAGGGGTAACCGGCACTAATATCATCCGGGTTTATAATCCAGTAAAACAGTCATTGGAAAAAGATAAAGATGGCCTATTTATTAGAACATGGTTGCCACAATTATCAGAGTTGCCGAATGAAATTATTCATACCCCTTGGCAATTATCGCCAATGGAGCAGCAGCTTTATCAATGTCAATTAGGCGAGACTTATCCTTTACCTATGGTCGATATCAATGAAACAGGGAAGATTGCCCGCGATTTACTCTGGGGTTTTAGAAAACGATTTGACAGTAAAAAAGAAAGTCAGCGCATTGTCGCAAAGCATGTTCGAGCGACTAAAAAATCGACGAAAGCAAGCAAGCCTAAACCATTAGAAAAGTTAATATGATCAACGATGCATAAAAAATTATTCTTAGCCCATAAAAATTGTCTCACCTGTAAAAAAGATTTTCTATGGCGCAAAAAATGGCAAGCCAATTGGGCGCATGTGTTGTATTGCTCAGAGCGATGTCGGCGTAATAAAAACACGATTAATAGTGCACTTGATAGCGCTCAATCGAGAGTCAAAAAAAAGAGCTAAACTTAAATTAAGAAAAGTAAAGCAAAGCGCTAAAGCTTGGCTCTAGCCAGAGTTCAAATAAAGGTAAGGTAAATTCATGACGGCAAAACATCTCAGGCTTATATTGGGTGATCAACTCAACCCTATGCACACTTGGTTTGAACATATCGACGCTGATGTTGTTTATGTCATCGCTGAGCTTCACCAAGAGGCAAACTATACTAAGCACCATGTGCAAAAAATAACTGCATTTTTTGCTGCTATGGCTAATTTTGCTCAAGACCTTGAAAGTAAAGGCCATCGGGTTTGTTACCTGACCTTAGATGACAGTGCAGCATATCAAGATCTTCCACAGCTGATAAAAGCATTAGTTGCACGTTATGCTTGTCAAAGCTTTACCTTTCAACGGCCTGACGAATACCGCTTACGAGCGCAATTAGCTGGCATGTCAGCGCAGTTAGCTTTACCTGTGGTTGAAGTTGACAGTGAACATTTTTTACTGCCCTTTGACGAGTTACCTAGTCATTTTAAAGCGGCAACGCACGTAAGAATGGAGAACTTTTATCGCCTGATGCGTAAGCGTTTTTCTATTTTGATGGCGGGCTTAAAGCCAGCAGGTGGTGCATGGAATTTTGACGCTAATAATCGTCAATCATTTAAGCAAGCTGATCTCAAACTTATTCCCAAACCTTTGGTATTTGACAACTCAGCAGAGGAATATTTACAGCGTATAAAACAGCATAATATTAATACTATTGGGCATGAATCGGCCAATGTGGCTTATCCCATTAATCGGCAACAATCCTTAGTGTTACTGGATTATTTTTGTCAACATCAGCTAGCTAATTTTGGCAATTTTCAGGATGCAATGACGGTAGCTTCGCCCTACGCTTGGAGTTTATATCACTCGCGGCTAAGCTTTTCACTTAACTGTAAAATGCTCAGCCCCATGGAGGTAATTAACACCGCGATTATCGCTTATCAAGATTCTGAAGGTAAGATCACACTGGCGCAAATTGAAGGTTTTGTTAGGCAAATTCTAGGTTGGCGCGAATATGTCAGAGGTATGTATTGGGTGAATATGCCGAACTACGCAGAGCAAAATTTTTTAGGCGCTAAGCGTAACTTGCCTGATTTTTTCTGGAATGCAGACACTAAAATGCAGTGTTTAAAAAGCGCGATATCACAATCACTGGAGCATGCTTATGCTCACCATATTCAACGCTTAATGATCACAGGGAATTTTGCTTTGTTAGCCGGTATAGCACCTAGCCAAGTTGATGACTGGTATTTAGGCATCTACATAGATGCGATTGAATGGGTAGAATTACCCAATACTCGCAGCATGGCGCTTTTTGCTGACGGTGGTTGGATAGCAACAAAACCTTATGCGGCAAGCGGCAATTATGTCAATAAAATGAGTGACTATTGTAAAAACTGTCATTATAAAGTGAAAGAAAAAGTCAGCTCAAATGCTTGCCCATTAAATAGTTTATATTGGAACTTTATCGATCAAAACTATGACAAGTTTGCCTCAAACCATCGCATGAGCTTCCCTATTCGTAACTGGGATAAAGTTGATCCAGCGCAAAAAATAGCTATTAGAGAAAAAGCGGCCGCGTTATTAAATGATTTAGACAAGTTATAGATATACTCAGTAGCGGTGTTTTTCAAGGCAGTTGTAGCGTAAATTAAACGCTTTATTCCACAACATAGTTTGGCGATCTTTGTAGGTCGGACTTTAATCCGTCAACCGTTAAACGGGCAATTAACGTGATGGAACACAATTTTCTTGTAGGTCGGACTTCAGTCCGTCAACCGTTAAGCAAGCGATTAACGTGATGGAACACAATTTTTTGTAGGTCGGACTTTAGTCCGTCAACCGTTAAGCGGGCAATTAACGCAATGGAGCACAATTTTTTTGTAGGTCGGACTTTAGTCCGTCAACCGTTAAGCGGGCAATTAACGCAATGGAACACCATTTTTTGTAGGTCGGACTTTAGTCCGTCAACCGTTAAACGGACAATTAATGTCATGGGTTAACCAAATTTTGCAGCGAATATTATTCTGTTAAATAATTTCAATACCAAAAAAAGTTAAATTTCATTTAACCTGATGGACTAAAGTCCAACCTGCATTTAAGCCCCATAGAAGCTGCGGGTAATCATATAGCGTTGGGCGATTTTTTTGTAGGTCGGACTTCAGTCCGTCAACCGTTAAGCGAGCGATTAACCTTTATTTTCACTCGGTACTTTTATTATTTTTCACCTATCACATTGATTTATTTTAATATTGAAAGCAATGGGTAACACTAAAGTGATAAATTATCTTAAGTTCATCTGAGTGAATTTATATGAGTGAATGCAAAAACAGTCGCAACCAGTATCGCTTAGGCTTTATGCCAACGTAGAACAGGCAAAATAACTAACGGGGAATTGGTCTTTTCTTATCTTTTATCCGTATAGCTAGAAAACTTATTGACCAATGTTAGGATAGCTTTTATGGCATTTTTGATGGACGAAGAATCAAGAATTATAGAAATGGCCTGGGAAGACCGAACTCCCTTTGAAGCGATAGAGCATCAGTTCAACTTACGAGAGCCCGAAGTGATCAAATTTATGCGTAGTCACTTAAAGCCAAAAAGCTTTAGGTTATGGCGTAAAAGGGTGGGTGGTCGTGCGACAAAACACCTGCAACTTCGAAGTGACGATGTAACAAGAGGTTACTGCCCAACACAATACAAGCAGCGTTGATGCAGAAAAATCTAAGGCTTAATGATGCTAGTATAGCTTAAAGACGGTTTTACTTTGGGTAGCTAAGTAAATACTTAGGTTACAATGATAGGTTATCTAGCGACCTAAAAAGTTATTCATTAAGCCCTAAAATATTACAGCATTAAAAAATTAATTAAGCACCAAACACTCAATACTAAGGATCAGTAACGACTATGGAACAGTGGTTAAATAGTTTTTAAACAGTGTTGGTTTCTGCCATTTTCTTTTGCTTCATATAAATATTCATCAGCTATTTTAACCAGTTTATCACTAGAAATTTTAGTATTGCCCGATTTTAGAATGGCGCCGATAGAGACAGACACTTTAATCGCCTTGTCATTATGATTTAAATTAAGACTTGCCACATCTGTGACTATTTCTAAACAGGTTTCTTCAAGTTTTGCTCTATTTACCCCATAGAGAATCACTGCAAATTCATCGCCGCCTATGCGAAAGCCAATGTCTTCAGTACGACGACATTTGTTCTTTATGACGCGAGCTAGCTTTTTTAAAACCTCATCACCCATGCTATGTCCGCAAGAGTCGTTAACTATTTTAAAATAATCTGCATCAATAAAAATTAAACCTAGGGCCGCATTGTCACGCACGGCAATTGCATTTAATCTTACTATTTGTTCTTGAAATGATCTTCTGTTGTTGAGTTTTGTTAATCCGTCTGTGATCGACTCGTTGTATAGGCGATTGATTAATAAATAATTTTGATAGAGCGTTTTTTGGCCGATTAGATTAATGATAAGACAAATACCTGCAACAACAATAAAAATTATCAACATGAATATTAAGTCGGTTAATGAGTGGCTTAAGTGAATATTTACTGCTGAAAATACGCAGAGAATAATCACAGTGGCTATGGCTGCAGGTTTGATCGGCAGCACCATAAGTAAGCAGCCAAACATTATAATGAGCACTAAACCAAGCTGAGGAAATGAAAAACCATTTATGTCAGAAAGATAATAGATCAAGCTGTGATTTAAGCCCACTACCAAGTAGATAAACAACATTAATAATATGTTTGAACGTATCGTTATCGGGGGCTTGAACCAATAAATGAAATTTAAATACAATAAGGGCAGTATTACTAAAAATAGTCTAGATGTTAGTGTTAATAGGTATATTTCACTGGGAAATTTAACTACATCCATAATGGAAAATGCTAGATATAAAAGCAATCCGGCGATTAAAGCCCCACGCCTAACGTTTAAGCATTGCGACATCAAAAAATGGGAGAACTTCTGTCTATTATCAGTCTGCTTGTTATTATTCGGAACTGCTGTATTCATATAATATTAACTTTAATCAATATCCATATTGCATAGTTTTTTTTATTGCGAAAAAATCAACCATGTAATAACTTCGAAAATTTAAAAAAAGAATAATATTATAATTATACTTTTTTAAATACATTACAATTTGTAACACTTTTATTGCGAGGGTGCAATTTAATGGCATTATAAAACTATGTTTCTAAAGTAGCCAAGTATTATCTACATAGTGTTAAGTTTTTCTAAGCCTTAATGAATGCTAATACAGAGTCAGGCTAGTAGTTAACTTATTATTAACATCTCAGCCATTTTAGCAATCACTTATTTAACTATTCAGTAGAGCTGCGTAGTGTTATTTAACTTGCCTTGCTGTCGTTTTTTCGCGGCTAAATCCGTTTGAAATAGTAACTTAACAATGCACTGGAATAAGGCAGATATAAAACTATTGGCGTGAATTTAAATTTGTGGCCAAAACTAGTCGGCGATAAACATCAATTAACTATATTACAAACATCATTAGTCAATGGCTGAAAAGTAATGCAAACTAGCAAACAACTCAAGCGAACTAGTTAATTGCTAGCTTATTTTCATTTCGTAGCATATTTTAGTCAACATAATCAGTCCATTAATTGGGCATATACTTCCTCTGGATAGATATTATGAATTTAGATAAATCAACAAAACGTATAGCAAAAAAAGTTAAGGCAGGTTTTCAGGGCTACCCTCAAATTACCTTGGCATATTTTGGCGAAGCTGAAGATTGTGCGACACAAGTAGTGGTTAGTTTTATGTTAGAAGCCGGTGCTGATGCTCAGGAAGAACGTTTTTCTAGCAAAGGTGACATCAGAAAAGACGAAACTATTCAAACGACTATAGTAAAAGTTATTGAACGGGCAGAGGCAAAAACGGTTATAGAAGTGGCGGGTGTGGCAAAAATTAAATAACAGCCGTGAATTATGCCAACTGTTCGCTAGGGTGATATTGCTAAAAGTACTACTCGTACTTAGTGCTCAGTAATCGGTTAGAGCTCATTTATAGCTAAATTATTGCTAAGTTAAAGCTAAGTTATAACAGCACAAGTTAGCCTATATCAGCGCTGCAGGCAGCTTATAGACAAAACAATAAAACCCAGCACAAACACAACAACTATCTCACTATCATCAAAACAGTTTGTTGTGTGTAATGGCAAGAGTTTTAGCATTTCAGGTTAAACCTATTGGTTGCAAGTTAATGGCTGCGATAGCTGTTAAAGTAGTCGTTTTTAGTGTTTAGGCTTTTACTTAAAAAATTCTTTGCCACAGGTCAATTTTTTATGGCGGCGTCGGTAGTGATTTAGCCAGCATTTATCGCTATAAATGCTGGCTAGGCTTTAGCATATCGAGCTTGAGCATGCGCTGCATGGTCTTTAACATCAATTTATCAAGATTACGCCAGATCAGGTTATTTAGTGAGATAATGATGATTATGTTATTATCTTGACTAATTGCCTTATTGAACATTTAATCATTATATTGCCATGACAAATCTTGCCCCTTGCTTTACGTTATTCTCCCAAGCTGTTGACTCTATAACGCTGCCAGAAAAGTTTACTTTCCCCTTTTATTACCAACCACAACCGTTAGCAGTTAAAGCCGTTGAGCAGTTACAGCAACAGCTTGAAATGCTGCCACAATGGCTGGAGAAAACAGTATTAAATGCGTCAGTTGAATCACATAAAACCAATACTGGAAAAATGTTTGGTGTGTTGGTTGTGCAAAACAACCAGCAAGAGTTAGGCTTTTTAAGTGCTTATTCTGGGCAACTTGAGGATAACACGGCGGATATTAACTTTGTGCCTGCAGTGTCAAATATGCAACTGCAAGACGCTGCCTTTTTGGCAGAAAATCGTATTATCAATAATATTAATGCCGAAATTGAGCAGTTAGCGCATAGCGAGCCGCTGAGTGTTATTAATAACCAACTGAGCGCGGCAACAGCAAGTTATCAGCAAGAGTTAATAGCGCAGCAAAGTTTAATGGTAGCGAGTCGTCTGCAAAGAAAACAACAACGCAGCGAAGCTATTGATCGACTCGCGGAGCACGACTTTGAACAGTTAAAAGCAAATTTAGCTGGGCAAAGCATTCAAGAAAAAAAGCAACTGCAAGCGCTAAAGCAATCTTGGCAAGACCAACTCGACTTATTGCAGCAAGCACTAGCGAGTATTACCAGTGAAATTGCCAAGTTAAAAAAACTGAGAAAATCACGCTCGAAAAATTTACAGAAAAAACTTTTTGCTCAGTACCAATTTCTCAATGCTAAGGGCGAGGCTAAAGACTTAAATGCCATTTTTGCTGAGCTACCTGATCATACTCCACCGGCTGGCGCGGGTGATTGCGCTGCGCCTAAACTGTTACAATATGCTTATCAACATAACTTAAAACCACTCGCTATGGCTGAGTTTTGGTGGGGCGCTGCGCCAAAATCGGCTATTAGACAACACAAAAATTATTATCCGTCTTGTTACAGTAAATGTCAGCCCATTCTGACCCATATGCTGCAAGGTTTACAAGTTGATGATAATCCGCTGCTGATCAACCCTGCACTGGGTAAAGATCTAGCCATTGTTTATCAAGACGCAGATATGTTAGTGGTTAATAAGCCGGCCGAATTTTTGTCAGTGCCAGGTAGAAACATTGAAGACTCGGTTTATTCACGTATTAAAAGTCAATTCCCACAGGCCTCTGGGCCAATTATTGTCCATCGTTTAGATATGTCGACCTCAGGTTTGTTAATTATTGCGCTCAATAAAGTAGCCCATAAAGCGCTGCAAAAACAGTTTATTGAACGCACCATAGAAAAACGCTATGTCGCTTTGGTTGATGGAAATATTGTGGCAGAAAGTGGCAGTATTGACTTACCACTGACCTTAGATTTTGATGATAAACCACGGCAAATGGTTTGTTATCAACACGGCAAACACGCGCTAACCACATGGCGAGTACTTGAACGAAAAAATAACACCACACGACTGCACTTGTTCCCTAAAACTGGGCGAACGCATCAACTTAGAGTGCATTGTGCTCATAAAATGGGCTTGAATATGCCAATCGTTGGCGATGACCATTATGGTTTAAAAGCAAATCGCTTACATTTACATGCCGAGTATTTGTCATTTTGTCATCCGATTAATGAGACCAAGCTAGTGTTTGAAGTCGCGGCTGATTTTTAGTGAAAAATTCTGCATAAACTTTGGGTTTGATCACTAACGAATAAAAGCTAATTAGCCTATAAATTAATAACAGCTAAGTGATGGGATTTGGCTCTATTAGTTTAAATCGTATGGCTGTTAACCGATTAAGCTGAATTGGCTTAAGCTAGAATTCAGCTTAATCGCTTGCCAATGAGACTATTAAATCGAAGATATCAGATCATATTTTGTATACTTAAAATAAAGCACAATACCTGCGCCTAATCTTTTCAGAACTCTTGCCAAATTTTTATAAGACAAATTTCAGCACTGCTGCTAAAGCAGTATATGAAATAGCGATTAAAATTTAGTGCGAGCAAAAAAATAACTAATTCATTTGCTATAAATTTTACCGCACTAGCTTTGGCTTGTGTATTGGCAAAGCCTGACCTACATTAATTAACGTACCGTATTTTAATGTAGGTCAGATCACGATGGAATTATAAAATAAAGAGGGAGCTTAAAATGTTAAAAAAAATATTAGTGAAAAAATTTGGACTTGGCTTAGTCTTATCGAGTCTCAGTTTACTTTGTGCTCAAAGTCAGGGTGAGATTATAACCAGTTTTGATACTGGCGTTGATGTTGAAGTCTCATCGACATTTTCTGTCAATGAATTTGAAACAGTACTTTTTGATAGTCAAGTTTTTGTCGACGGCAGTGCATCTGGAGACGCAAGTGGTAGCGATGATTTTGGCCCAGTTATCCTTGGTTCTGATGAGGTTGGTTTAGTCAGCGCTGCGGCTAATGGCCAAGTAAACGGTATGGGAGGGTTTGTTCAGAGTTCCTGGGAAACAGATGGATATTTATTTTTTGAGAATAATACCGGCTCAGATATTTTTGTCAATGTACTTTTTGATATCACTTGGTTTGCAGAAATTTTTACTGCTAGCAGTGACGAAGAAGCCTATGCTACCGCTGGTTTTTTTATTATAGATAGTTTTGACGACATGGTTTCTGCAGAATTTATTGAACTGGACAGTCTTATTAAAGGGCCTGGAAACTTTAGTGAAAGCGATTCTTTTCAAGTCAATTTCAATTTTGTTTTAGCTGATGGCGATTTCGAAGAATATTTTTTTATCGCAGATAGTTTTGGCTTTGCTGAAAGTCCACAAGCCGTTCCTGAGCCTACAGGTCTATTTTTAGCTGGCTTAGCGCTTTTATTTGCGTTTCGACAACGTAAACTTAATAGATAAAAATAATCAGTGATTCCAAACCTGCTTTTTGGCCTCGTTCAATGCGTCGGATAGTGCTTATATTTAAGCCACTGAACTGGGCTAGTTGCTCTTGAGACCATGCTCGTTTAAGTCTTAACTGTCGAACCATCATTTACTTCTCCTTGTAACTGTTCTGATTGAATTATTCATTACTAGATAAATTTTTACTACGACTTTTACCCGACAACTTACTGACAGTACTTAAAATTCAATGAGTTATGTCTGCTGTGTCTTTTATGTTGGTTGATTAGTTTATGAATAAATATTAATGTCCTTCAGTAGTTCGGCCGCATCGTCAAATTCATAAACTTCAATTTTTGCCCTAATGTCTTTTAGTGCTTGGTGATAGCTTTGCTGTTGGCTCATTGCTAGCAAGGTATGAATGCTATCAATAGCGGCAACATCACAATGTTCTACATCAATAATCAATTGCGCCATAAGTGCTTTGCAGGCTGACACATTGAACTTTATATCAGCAGGCTCTTGATGCTCTAGCGGTGCTAGCGCAAGTTCAATACGACTAAGTTCATCTTGGCACTGTGTTAACAGTAGTGGTTTTATATCACGCTGGATAGCGTTGTTTTCTAGCTGCTGGCAAAGCGCGTAAAGTGCTGTTGCGCCAATATTGCCAGCGACACCTTTTAAGGTATGTGCCAGTAATTCTATTTGAGCAAAGTCATGGTTGTTTAATGCCACGGAAATGGGTGCCATAGCATTTGCATAGTTAGTTTTAAATTTAAGCAATAAGCGTAGATACAAGTCGTGATTATTTTGCGCTATCGCTAAACCTGCTTTTATGTCGATGCCGTCGAGTTCAGGAATAGCCATTTGCTGATTTTTATCAGCTAATGGCTGAGCTCTATCGTCTGTTGTCCTCGCTATTTTATCTAACGTATTGGCATTATTTGTATTATTTGTACTCTTGGGTCTCACCCACTTTGTCAATTTGACAAATAGTTCATCGGTATTGATGGGTTTGCCAATATGTTCATTCATGCCTGAGTCTAAGGCTTTTTGACGATCGCCCGCCATGACATTAGCGGTCATCGCTATGATAGGTAAATCGATAAATCGTGGGTCTTGACGTAATTCTCGTGTGGTGGTGTAGCCGTCTTTAATGGGCATTTGGCAGTCCATTAACACACAGTCAAAGTGCTCATGGTTAAGGCGGTCTATGGCTTCTTGGCCGTTATTGGAGACCACCACTTCAATACCATGATGAGTTAATAACTCAGTCGCTAATTCTTGATTTATTTCATTATCTTCTACCAGTAATATTCTTGCACCCTGAAGTGTATTTATGGCCAAGGGGACTTCACGCAGGGAAGCATTATATGGCTCACTACGCAGGTTTTCCTGAGCCAAAGCTAGCAATAAACTGTCGAGTAAATTAGACGAGGTTATGGGTTTACAAAGTGTGGAGTATTGCTCATTACCTTTAAGTGCAAGCTCCGACATTTTTTGCTTGTTAGGGAGAATATGTAATATTGGCAAACCTATGCTAGCAGCGAGTATTAAGCCCAAGTCGTTACAGTGTTGATTGTCACTGCAATTGATCAGGTCGAATATTATGACATCAAAAACCTTGTTCTTGTTTTTTAGCTCTGGCAGCGCTTCGGCGACAGAGTTGAAATTTTCGACGATAAAGCCCGAAGACGTTAACATCCGCTGTAAAATAGTTTTATAGATTTTATTGTCGGTGATTAAAGCGATGGTTAAACCTTCAACTGAGGTTAAATTAGTTTTTTTAGCGTTTATATCTTCCGATGACTGGCTTTGGTAGCTAAGGGTAAAATGAAATTGACTGCCCTTATCTTCTTCGCTTTCTAACCATATTTCACCACCCAATAATTCAACAAGGCGCTTGCAAATCGCTAATCCTAAACCGGTTCCGCCATATTTTCGTGTTGTTGAGGCGTCTGCCTGACTGAAGGATTGAAATAATTTTTTTTGTTGCTGCGCATTCATCCCTATGCCAGTGTCACAAATAGAAAATTTTAAGGTAACGTTATCGTCACGCTTACTGAGACATGAAACGTGAATTTTTATTTGCCCTTGTTCAGTGAACTTAGCAGCATTACTGCCAAGGTTAGTTAATATTTGGCTCAGGCGCAGTGGGTCACCAATAAGGTTAATGGGGACGGTATTTTCAACATCAAAAATCAACTCAGTTTGTGTTTCGTTCAGCTTATCGACTAACATCATACTGAGGTTATCGAGAATATCATCTAAGCAAAACGGGATAGATTCAATGTCGAGTTTATTGGCTTCAATTTTTGAAAAATCTAAAATATCATTAACGATACCTAGCAAGGATTCGGCTGCGAGATTGACCTTGGCAATATGATTTTTTTGTTCGGGTGTTAAATCGGTTTTCAATGCTAACGCCGACATACCAATAATAGCATTCATTGGTGTGCGTATTTCATGTGACATATTGGCTAAGAAATTTGATTTAGCTTTAACCGCTTCTTCTGCTAATGCTTTGGCATGAGCCAATGTTTGCTCGGCCATTTTTTGTTCACTGATATCAACAAAGGTACCTAATAACCCGCCAGCGCAACCATCAGCTTTGGCAAAGCTTTTTACCCAATACATGGTGGTATGTTCTAAGCCATCGGCGTAAACCAGTGGTATTTCTTTTCGCACCATGCCCATTGAGTCAATAACTGCCTTGTCTTCTGTTTGGTAGGCTTTTCGGTCTGCTAAGGGCAAATAGGCGAGGTCTAGTACGGTTTTACCAATAATATCTGCTCTTTTAACATTAAAGGTTTGTTCATAGGCTTTGTTAACGTTAGTAAATTTCAAGTCAGGGTCTTTAACAAAAATCGGGTATGGAATGGTATCAGCCAGTGCTTGTTGGAAAAGCAGATGCTCAGCCAATGCCGCGTCACGGTTTTTGCGTTTGGTGATGTCTCGAATAATGGCAACAATAAAGCGATCATTATGAATATCGACGGCGCTAACGGTGACTTCTGCAGAGAATTCACTACCGTTTTTACGTCTACCGTTAAGCTCGATGAGCTTTTTCTCTAGGGTAGGTTCGTGCAATAAGTGGTGAAAAATATGTAAGCTTGTTTCTTCTGGTAATAATCGCTCAATTTTTTCGCCAATAAGCTCAGCTTTTTCGTAGCCAAACATGCTTAATACTTGCGAGTTAACAATGCTGTGCTCTCGATGTTTATCTAACATCAATATAGCATCAGGTGCTGACTCCATTAAGGCGGCAAATTGTGCTTTGGCGGCATTTTTTTGCGTCACATCGATTAAGGTTAACCGCACTTCGGTTAATTTATTATCGTCATCATAAACCGGCAGGGCAGACATCATAGTGTCGATAGTTTTCTTGTCATTTATTTTTACTGGCACTTCACACTCTAAAAGCCGAGATTTAGTCTGAAATATTTGGTGCACGTAATGAGCTGGCGCAACAAAGCTTTGCCAATTTAAGGAGGAAAACGTGCCTCTTGGGCGTTTAAACATTTGTGCGAAGACAAAATTGTGTTTAATAAACTCACCTTGAGCGTTTAAGGTCGCATAAGCCACTGGCGCATGTTCATATAACTGCCACATTGCACGTTCGCGTTGATGTAATTCAGCGGTACGTTGTGCAACAAGTTGCTCTAATTCTGCTTTCGAGTGGCGCATATATTTTGTTGAACGTTGGCCAACCGTGAGTGTAAATACGTTAGACGTTAAGGTTAATAGTAAGGTAATAACAGCAATTAACATCAATTCATTACGCAGTGAACTTACGCCCCCCATGGCTTCATCTGCATTAATTTCGGTTGCAATACCAAAGCCGTACTGATTGTTCCATAACCAAGCACCATAAACGGTGACACCGCGATAGTCGTTATACCCCAAGACATTACTGGCAATTTTATGATCTGTGATCAAGCTAATGTTGTCTGAACGGGCATTATTGATCAATTGGTTTGCCATAAAAGTAAAGGGTAATTGCTGGCTGTTAATCACGGCATCAGGGTTTTTCATGACATTAATCTGTGGGTCTTTAAGTGTGATCATTTGCTTATTTTTGCTGTGTTCTTGAAAATAGTTTAGTGATGATAATTCAGCATCAAAGCGACTTTTTGAGAGCATTTGGCCTAATCGACTGACTAAGTAGCTTTCGCCTGAGGCGCCAATGCGACCTTGCTGTATAATAGTAGAGATTTGGCCACTGACTTGAATGCTAATGGATAATGCCGCAATAACCTGATTTTTTTCATCGAAGATTGGCGTGATCATATACATATTGTATTGATCTATCGTGTTGGCCGAGTGGCTAAGTGAGTGCTTAACACCAGAGTTTATTGAAGGCACAAAACGACTTTTTCCAGCAAAAACAGCAGTGATAATCTCGGGGTGTTGTTGGGCTATTAGGTTAGTTTTACCTAGGCGGTCATTGTCATCAGCGCTAATGTTGATGAAGTCTTGATTAATAACTGAAAAACCTTGGTTTTCAAGACTCGTTTGGCGCAAGTATTGGCTAATATTTTGCTGTGATTTTGTTTTGATGAGTGTGTCGTTTAACTGGGATTGCAACAGTAAGCTTTTAGTGAGATTAACTAATGTCTCATCTTTAGCTATTTGTTTTAATAAGTTTTCTTGCTCACTTAGCCAATCATTTAGTCTATTTTTTGTTGCTTCAACGACAAATTCAAGATTTTTTTTGATATTGGCTTGGCTGATTTTTTCATTGTCTTGCAAGGATAAGTAAATAACACTAAAAATAATGGCGATATTTAATATCGATACGGTATGGACGATAAAGGGGAATTTTTTTGATGCCATAAAGGAGGCTAGGTGTTGTTGACTAACTAATCTTGGTAGCAGCAGTGTTGAAAAAATTAATAACAGTGAAATTATTACCATGACAATAATTAATGACGTACTGCTATTAATGGCAAGTTGTTTAGGAGCAAAGCTGCTTAAGGCGTCTTCTAGTAATAGATTGGTGGGGATGAAAGGCTTATCTATCATGCCCAGTTGATAATAAATTTCAGCTATTTTTTCCATGCGAGTGCGGGCGATTGAGCCAAGAGGAATAAATTTAGCTAAAATTATTTTACTAATTTCGTCAGCTTCAAAAGCTAAGTGGCGATAAGACTTGTTTTGGCTATTATATTTTTCTGCAATTAATTTAATGATTTCTGCTTTATGATTGAGCGCATATTGCCAACCTTTTATGGTTGCTTGACGCATTGCTTGTACACGTTGAGGGTTGTTTTTTACCTCTGACTCACTGGTGAAAAGATTGTCGCCATAAAAATCAATACCGTAGTCTCTTGGGCTAATGGTTAATATATCAATATTTGCTTGGTCAAATTCAAAGGGCTCATTAGTGTCATAAATTAAAATAGCATCGGTTTTACCGGTAATTAACGCTGAAAATCTGTCACTTTGTTCTTGCCAAGTAAAGGCTGACATATCTTGTTCTGCTTGCATAAGCATGGCAGTAATAGGGGCAAAATTTTTCAATCTTGTATCTATCATGATGCGCTTACCAATCAGATCAAATGGACGGGCAATGCGAGAAGATCTTAATGTGGCGATAGTCGCCGGTGAATGTTGAAATATTTGTGCGACAATAACAACAGGTTTGCCATTATTTTTGGCGACAATTAAACTTGAGTCATTGATGCCATAATCGGCCCTGCCGTCGATGACATAATCTTCAATGGGGCTTGAACCTTTGAATTCTCTTAACTCTACCTCTAAGCCCAATGCTCGATAAAAGCCTTGTTCTTTGGCTGCGTAATAGCCGGCATATTGAAATTGATGCAGCCAGTTGAGCTGAATAGAAACTTTATCAAGTTCTTGCCCTAAACCTTGGCCACTAAAAATGAAAGATAAAGTACAGACTATGGTGATTAAGCTGTTTTTAATGCTGAAAAAATTTAACATATTACGCGCGTTCGGCCCATTGTTTGATAATGTTGGCTAGTTGTTCAACACCGTCAGTTAATGCTGCGGGTCCTGGTTGTAAAATATCGGTAGAGTTTATCTCATAGATGTCACCATTTTTTATCGCAGGTATTGCTTGCCAACCCGCTCTAGAGGTAACTTTTTCTTTATCAAATTTACGACCACACCAAGAGGCAATGTAGATATCAGGCTGTTTGGCAATAACATCACTGGGGTTTGCCACAATGCGGTTCTTGGCTAAGGACTGGCCGGAAAACTCTTGATAACAGTCTATACCACCGGCAATTTCTATTAGCTCACTTACCCAGCCAATGCCGGTGATAATAGGGTCAAACCATTCTTCAAAATAAACTTTTGGGCGCACAGGCAATTTGGCTGCTTGTTGTTTAATTTTGCGTAAATTATGTTGTAAGTCGCTGACTAACTTATCGCCTTTTTCTGGTTGACCGATTAAGCCTGATAAGGTGCGTATCATCTGCAAAATTTCACTGACACTGCGATGATTAAAGCAATGCACTTGTATACCTTCTTTGATTAAATCGGCAACAATATCGGCTTGCATATCAGAAAAGGCCAGCACTAAATCTGGTTTTAGTGCGAGTATTTTTTCTGTTCTTGCGGTGATGTAAGCACTTACTTTTGTTTTTTCTTTTCGCGCGCGTTCAGGGCGCATGGTATAAGCTGAAATGCCAATAATGCGATGATCTTCTTCCATCAGATAAAGTGCTTCGGTGGTTTCTTCTGTTAAGCAGATAATTCGTTCTGGCCATTTAGGTTCAGCAACTGGCATTATGTATTTTCCTTGTTGACTCGCTGTTGTCTTACTATCAGTCTTGTTACTAGTATTCGCCTTGCTATGAACTATGTATCGCCATGAGCTAGCTGTTATTAGGCTGAGTACTTTTTACTTTATCAAAAACAGAGACACAATGATTAATTTTTTAATTATCCTAGGGGCTATTATTGGCCGACTCGATGTTAACGCATCATAACTAAGTACTTAATGCGCTAAACTTGTTTGCTATATTTTTCGGCATTATCGGGTGAAAATTGGCTTGAATTGACGCTTTAACGATAAGTTGTTAGTTGTTGAGTTTAACGGCCATGGAGACAAAATAAAGCTAATCAGTTAACTTTTATGCTTAGGAATCCGGTGATATTATTTTGAAAAAGTGAGGATATTTATATTCTTAACAGCCCAGTGAATAAAAAATAAACCTTGCTATTTCGCTCTAGCTGTCGATAATCGCGCCATTAATTAAATAATGTCATATTCAATTTTACTTTTTTATGTTTTGAAAGCGTAATAAAATAAAGCTGGGAATGTGGTGAAAGTCCACAACTGTACCCGCAACTGTAAACAGAGCGATATATTAACCACTAAATCTTTTGGCTAAAAGTGATTTGGGAAGGGATATATCTAGATGCTGTAAGTCAGGATACCAGGTGAATTATGATCATTAGTTACCACGTCGAGCGGGTTACTCGGGCATTGGATATTTTATCTATTTTCATTTATACCACCTCAGTGGTGAAGATGAATTTGCTCGCTATATCGCTAAACCTTATCGACGTTAATCACATATATCGGCCAACTGATGTTGGGTTTGATACTCGTTAGGCGTTGCAATGTTTGATATGAAAGCTGTTAGTCACCCACACTCAGAAAAAATTCAAACGCTTATCTATGGTAAAGTTAAACCATTAAATATCAGCACTTTGGGTAAACTCAAACACTTAACTAAGCATTTAACTAAGCACATGGCTAAAGTTCAGCTGACGGTTAAGGTTTGTTATGTGCCTAATCATCTTCATCAGAAGTTACACTTCAACTCTGCCCATTTTACAGGTGTTGCTATTGCGGCCAGTAAAGTCACCAAACAAATGAATAACCAAGTGCACCAAGCCATGGTTGATATTAATCAACATCGAGAAATACAACTTGAGCGATTAGCTGATGTCTGTCAGCAGCATTTAGTTAGGGATAAAATTTACGACATGATTAATCAAGGTGTCGATACGCCGAGTAATAAGCTGTCAACTCACTAAGACGAAAAAATTTAAACAAGCGACAGTAACTGAACACTTTAGTGACTGTTTTACATAGTAAGTTCGAGGGAAGAAAATGAAATTTTTTCACTGCCCCCGCAACGGTAATCATAGTGTTAAGCGTTTTATTTTTATAAAGATATATTGATAGAAAGCGTGGCCATGTTAGTCCGAGCACTTTAACTTGCATAATTAAACTGCGCTTAAGCGCGGTAATAAAATGGTGCGGAGGGCATCGTTAATGAGGTCATATGAACATTAAACAAAACAATTTTTTCAAAAAATCACTATTATCACTTGCCGTTATCAGTGCTATGTCGACAGCTTTTGTCGCTTCAGCAAGCACCGAAAGTAAGGCAAAAGATATTGAAGTATTAACCGTAACGGCAACCCGTACACACCTAAATATTGACGATGCGCTGACTAGTCAAGTGGTTATTACACGTGCAGATATCGAGCTAGCTAACCCAATTTCATTTTTAGATTTATTATCTACAGTACCCAGTATTGATATTGCCACTAATGGCGGTAGAGGGCAAAACGCCTCAATTTTTATGCGTGGCACCAACTCAGATCATACCTTAATACTGATTGATGGTGTGCGAGTGAGTTCTGCCACATCGGGCGGTACAAATTTAAATACCATTTCGCCAGAGATGATCGAGCGTATTGAAATCGTGCAAGGCCCACGTGCAGCATTGTGGGGCTCAGACGCTATTGGCGGTGTTATTCAAATATTTACTCGTCAGTTATCAGCGGGAGAGTTGTTTGCCGGTGCTAGTTTTGGTACTGACAACTATCAAAAGTATAAAGCTGGCGCAGGTATTAGCCATGGTGACGGCCAAACGACTATCACCGTCAGTAAAGAAGAAAGTGATGGTTATGATGTTCAAGAAGGCGCTGAAACTGATGATGACGGTTACGACTTTACCTCGGTAGCGATTAGAGGTCAGCAAAAAATCACGGAAGATTTTTCAGTAGAGTGGTTGTTATCAAGTGATAGTGGCGACAATGAATATGATGGTTATTATAATGGCTCTGATTTTAACAATCATGCGTGGTTAGTTCGCGGCAATTATGCGACCAGTATTAAAGGTGTAAATAACAAGACCGTTTTTTCTGTTGGCCAAAGTCGTGACAGTATCGACAGCTTAAGTAATGGCCTTTCACAAGGGATTTTTGAAACCCGTCGCAATCAATACTCGATTGTTAATAACAGCCAGCTTTCTGATGATCTGCAAGTTAATATTGGTGTCGATTATTATCAAGACGATGTTTCTAAAAGTAGCATAGTTTTTGACAAAGAAGAAAGAGACACCACAGGTGTTTTTGCCCATACCTTATATACTGAAAATGCATGGACATTTGAAGCGACATTAAGACACGACAGTGTTGAAGATGTTAACTCAGAAAATACTTATAATTTCGGCGTCGGTCATAAAGTTGATGAAGATACTCGCGTGGTACTTAATTATGGTACTGGCTTTAAAGTGCCGACTTATAATGATTTATTCTATCCAGGCTTTGGTACGCCAACACTTGATTCAGAGCTTTCTGAAACGGTAGAGTTGTTTTTCGAAACAAAAATTGCTGAAGTTAACACCAGTGTTAGCTTATACCGTTCAAAAATTGATGACTTAATTGGTCAAAAAGATGGTGTGGCAGCAAACTTCAAAAAAGTTGAAATTAATGGTCTTGAACTCTCAGCCAACTATGCTGGCTTTGGTGGTATGCATGACGTTAATCTTTCTTATACGGATGCCGAAGATCAATCGACAACAGATAATACTGGGCGCTTAAGTTATGAGCAGTTGATTCGTCGCGCGAAAGAAAAATTCAACTATAAATTTGTCACCACAGTGAATGCAGTAGACGTTTACGCAGAATATCAATTTGTTGGTGCAAGAGAAGATGCCGTATTCGGCATTGGTAAGGTTGATTTAGCGAGTTATCAATTAATTAATTTAGGGCTGAACTACGATGTATCTCACAATTTTAGCGTTTCTTCTCGTATTACTAATTTATTAGATAAAGCGTATCAAACGGCGAGTGGCTTCAACAGCCAAGAACGCGCACTTTATCTTGGTATTACTTATCACAACTAAGTTGTATTGACCTGTCGGGAGTTATTATTGCTTAGCGCTTTTGAAAAAGTATTGAAAGCGCTTTTAAAGGAGTGATGAAATAGCCCTGTAAATAAAAAAAGGCACCCTCTATAACACTAGGGTGCCTTTTTTTATACTATGTGTTGGATGTGGGCGCTGATAACACTATGTTAGTTAATAATGCTTCTTGTTGGCAAAACAAGCGATAAAGCTGTAATTGATTTTTTGCTCTGACTAAATTGTGGCTGGCGTAAGTGGTTTTAAAGTACTGATCGCCATTTAAAAAGTCAGTTAAAAATCGAATACTGAGCATAAATGGCATCAATTTAATGCCAAAGATTAAACTTCTGCGTTCAATTTCGCTGAGCGAGCCATTAAAACCTTCAATGTAGGCGTTGGTTAACGCGGTTAATATCTCAAAATTAATGCTCATATTATCGAGTTCAGCGCTATCTTCGGCAATTGACGGACAACAGCTGCGTACCATATCGCCAAAATCATGCATCAGATAACCTGGCATACAGGTATCTAGATCAATCACGGCCACGGGCTGGTTGGTTGCTTTGCTAAAAAGTAGATTGTTAATTTTAGTGTCGTTATGGGTAACACGTAAGGGCAATTTTTTAGTGATTTCAGCAATACTGTCGATAAAAGTTTGCTGAGATTGAATAAAGGTAATACTTGTCTGAGCGGCTGCTAATCTTGTATCTTCAGCGCTTGCTACTGCTTGTTGAAATTGTTTTATTCGTATGGATAAATCATGAAAATTTGCAATGATTTCAGCTAATTCTTCACTGTTAAAATCACTGAGTGCGGCAGTAAATTGTGCAAAGGCGCTGGCCACTACACTGGCTTGCTCGACGCTAGTTATTGACTCTAAGGTATAACACTGGGGAATATAATGCAGGCTACGCCAATATTGCCCTTGTACTTTAACATGATTTTTATTATCTATGCTGCGCAGCTGATAAATCGGTATTAAAGGGTAGCTTTTATTGTCAGACTTAATTTTTAAGTGTGCGCTAATCAGGTCGGCATTATCAGTTACTTGCCGCGGCGCATTAAAAACTTGTTGATTTAAATGTTGTAAAACGAATTTTTTATCAAGCGTTTGCACTAAGTAAGTGTTATTGATCAGGCCATTGCCGAGCAAAGTAATTTTGCAATTTTCTATAGCATAACCAAATTGTGCTAATACCTGTGCGAGTAATTTATGAGGTAAGGCTAAAATCATAGGATGTTTTTTTATTGACAATAAGGCGCTATAAATACGCGAAATCTTATCACTATAAAGCGTTCGACATATTAAGCGTTCGACATATAAACAGTCGAAATGTTAAGTTACCAACATATTAAGAGATAGTCGCCAAGATGAAAAGTGTTCTTTTGCTATTAATGTTTGAGAAAAAAGAGGCCAAGCTAGCGACAGATAACTTTTTGCATTGATATTGCCTTTATATTTGCCATGCTTTACCTTCTGCAGTCCTCATTCTTTTCTCCCTGTGAGATGTTTCTTGTTTTTACAGGGAGGAAACAATGAGAAAAGAAGGAGAAAATATTTAATATATGGCAGGGCTGCGAGGGTGTTATGTTAAAGGCGAAAGCATTTTATATTAGCTGTGCTTTACCTCCTACAGTTCTCATTCTTTTCTCCCTGTGAGATTTTTTATTTTTACAGAAAGAAAACAAGCAGGTAACCAAGGCTAGTGTGCATGTTTGCGCGCTAAACGCTTTAAATTATCGATAGCTTCAGATGATTTTGTATAGGCGAGGACAATTTCTCTGGTCAGTTGTAAGCCAACTATCGGTCTAAACACCACGTCACTGCGCTTAATAATTTCACTATGTGCCGGTAAAAATGCACAACCTAAACCCGCATGTACCAAACCAAGGGCATAATCTATGGTGGTGATTTTTGCTCGCACATCAAGACTAATACCTGCCAGTGCTAAAGTGTCTTGTAAGTTATTCCAAGCACTGCAAGGTGTGCGTTGAATAAAAGGTAAGCCATCGAGCTGCTTTAACGTTACGGTATCCTTGAGTGCTAATACGTGATCGTAAGGCAATACTAGCAAGTAGTCTTCTTGCCACATATTGATATATTGTTCACTCTCATGCAGTTCGTCTTTTAAAATAATACGTGCATCAACTTTATCGGTATGAGGGACTAAGGTCAGCTCAACCAAAGGATTGGCTGAGGTAAAATCTTTTAATAGCAGGCTCATGCGCTCAACACCTAAACCTCGGGTTACGCCTAAGTTAAACGGCTGTTTATCGGTTTTTTCTGAAAACACATTTTTGATTGCCCCCGCTTGTCCTAGCAGTTGCTTGGCTAACGGAAAAAGTTTTTCCCCTTGCTCTGACGGCGTTACACCACGGGCATGACGAATAAAAAGTTGCACACTAAGTTGTTGCTCTAATTGTGCTATTGCTGCCGATATTGACGGTTGGGCAATAAAGCAGGTTTTTGCCGCCGCACTAAAGCTTTTTAACTCATAGACGGCAATAAAATAATTCAGTGATTTTAAATCCATAATAATCTTGGTTACTTTAGTGTGGTTATCGTTATTGGTGACGTTATCAGAAAAGGTATAGGAAAAAACTATAGCAGATAAAGAAAAAGAATATTTTAACTTTGGCTGGTTTTTGCTTATTATTTTTGTACTTTGTTTTACATGCTTTTTTTTAGCGTTTGTTTGATAGCTTAAATCGTCTTACAAGACTAATTTTAAACTACAACAATAATAACTATCCCCGTGGAGATATGATGTCTGATCGCAATCAATTGGTGAATGAAAACTTTATCAATTTTGTTCGAGCACGAACTTTACCTGAATCAAGTTGTGCTTTAAGCCCTAATGATGTGGGACTAAGTTCAGCTGAAGTGATTGACCTATTTGAAACGCAAGTCATGAGTCGCCACCTTGATTTGCAGTCACGCGTGATGCAGAAAAAAGGTCAAAGTTTTTATACTATTGGTAGCTCTGGCCATGAGGGCAATGCCGCTTATGCCAAGGCATTTCGCCCGACAGACATGGCCTTTCTACATTATCGCAGTGCCGCGTTTGTTATACAGCGTAGTAAGCAAGTACCCGGACAAACCATTTTATACGACATGCTGTTGTCATTTGCGGCCTCAAAAGATGATCCTATTTCTGGTGGTCGTCATAAGGTGCTCGGGAGTAAAGCACTCGCTATTCCTCCACAAACTAGCACTATAGCGTCACATTTACCCAAAGCCATGGGCGCTGCTTTTAGTATTCCGTTAGCAGAGCGTTTAGCCCATCAAGGCGAAATTCCCAATGATGGCGTGATTATTTGTAATTTTGGTGATGCTTCATCGAACCATTCCACTACACAAGGGGCAATTAATAGCACAGCTTGGGCAGCCTATCAGTCGATTCCTATGCCGATTGTTTTTGTCTGTGAAGATAACGGCATTGGTATTTCAACCGCCACCCCAGAAGGTTGGATTGCGGCTAATTATGAAAACAGAGCCGGTTTAACTTATCTCTATTGTGACGGCCTGAATATTTTAGATACTTATCAAACCGCCAAAAAAGCGGAACGTATTGCTCGAGAATTGCGTAAGCCGGTGTTTTTACATATTCGCACCGTGCGTATACTGGGCCATGCGGGGTCTGATGCTGAGTTTGTTTACCGTGATATGGCGGATATTACCGCGACTGAATTTCAAGACCCGCTATTACACACGGCGCGTATTATTTTAGAAAACAATCTATTAAATCCAGAAGAGCTGATTGAAATTTACCTAGATGTTGAAAGTCGCATTGCGGTGATTGCTGAAAATGCCGCGAGCAAAGACAAGCTGACCAGCGCTGAGGCGATCATGGCGAGCATTGTCCCTCAGGTGCATAAAGCACCCAGTTCAATCGCGGTGAGCGAGGAAACCCGCAAAGAAATTTTTAAGCATGAGCAACATAATCTGCCGAAAAAACAGCATTTGGCAAAATTGATTAATTGGACCTTGATGGACTTGATGGCTGAGTACCCCAATATTGTGATGTGCGGTGAAGATATTGGCAAAAAAGGCGGTGTTTATAACGTTACGGCTAAACTATGCGAACGTTTTAGCAAGAACCGAGTGATCAATACCTTATTAGATGAGCAAACAATTTTAGGTACCGCGATTGGTTTAGCGCATAACGGTTTTTTACCTATCCCTGAAATTCAATTTTTGGCTTATGTGCATAACGCGGAAGATCAAATTCGTGGTGAAGCGGCTACCTTGCCCTTTTTCTCCAATGGCCAGTTTACTAACCCTATGGTGATCCGCATTGCGGGTTTAGCTTACCAAAAAGGTTTTGGTGGTCATTTTCATAATGATAACTCTTTTGCTGTATTTCGCGATATTCCTGGCTTGATCATTGCCTGTCCGTCAAATGGCGCAGATGCGGTTGAAATGATGCGCGCCAGTGTGCGCTTAGCGCAAGAGCAGCAACGCATGGTGATATTTTTAGAGCCAATAGCCTTATACATGGCGAAAGACCTACATCAAGAAGGTGATGGCTTATGGACCTTTGAATACCAAACGCCAGCATTGGCAGACAAGCGCATTGATTTAGGCGTTAAGGTTGCCGGCTCAGGCAAGCAAGTGTGTATTTTAACTTATGGCAATGGCAATTATTTATCGCGTCAAGCACAAGCAAAACTAGCCAAGCAGGGCATTGAAGCGCGCGTGGTTGATTTACGTTGGTTAGCTCCGCTTGATGAACAAGGTATTTTGGCGCAAGTAAATGCTTGTGAGCATGTGCTGATTGTCGATGAATGTCGTCAAACGGGCTCAATTAGCGAAGCCTTAGTGACCTTAATTCATGAACAAGCAAGCAACGACACTAAAATTAAACGCGTTACCGCCAGTGACAGCTTTATTCCTCTTGGCGCAGCGGCTTATGAAGTGTTGCCATCGGTGGAAAATATTGTCGATGCTGCCAAGGAGATTTGCCAATGAGTTCGTCAGTTAACAATAGCGCTGAAACAAGCGTAAAAAAAATGCCTAACACTAAGCAAAGAGTAGTAGTTATTTGTCCTGGTCGTGGTACCTACAATAAAGAAGAGCTGGGTTATTTACAGCGTTTACACAGTGATAAAACTGAAATAACTTCATTGATTGATGATTTTCGTGAGCGCCAAGGGCAAATAAAAGTTGCTGAACTTGACGGTATGGAAAATTACAGCATGCGTACACATACGGCTGGCGAAAATGCCTCTGCACTTATTTATGCTTGTGCGCTAGCAGACTTTCAAGCGATTAATAAAGACCAGTTTGATATTGTTGCGGTGACAGGAAACTCTATGGGTTGGTACATCGCGTTAGCGGTTGCAGGCGCTTTAAAGCCAGATAAAGCTATCGAGTTAATTAATACTATGGGCTCGATGATGACAACAGGGCTTATTGGCGGGCAAATGATTTACCCGATCATTAACGATGATTGGCAAGTTGATCCAGCGCAAGAGCAAAAAGTAATGCAATGGTTGGCACAAGCAAATCAACAAAGTGATTGTGAAGTTTATCTGTCAATTAAGCTCGGTGGCTACCTTGTTTTTGGCGGCAATAAAGCGGGGTTAAAAGCCTTAGAGCATTTACTACCTGTGATACAAGACCGCTACCCGATGTATTTGTTTAACCATGCGGCTTTTCATACGCCGCTGCTTGATGAGGTTTCAAAACGTGCAATGTCGTTAATGTCAGCTGAACTGTTTAATGCCCCCGAAATACCGTTAATCGATGGTTTAGGACAAGTGTGGCAACCTTATAGTTGTGATGCTGAGCAGTTATATCACTACACGCTTGCTACCCAAGTGGTTGAGCCTTATAACTTTTCAAAAGCGATAGAAGTGGCCATTAAAGAGTTTGCGCCAGATAAGCTGATTATTTTAGGCCCAGGTGCGACCTTAGGCGGTGCTGTAGCGCAAAGCTTGATCAGTCATCATTGGCTTAACTTAGAAAGTAAGGCTGACTTTATCGCTCAGCAAAAACAAGATCCCTTTATACTTGCTATGGGTTTAGCTGAACAACGTAAAAAGGTTGTAAAATAAGCCTTATCTCGACAGGTATTATTTCAAGCTAAGTAGCGTTTACAATTTTGGTGTAAAATAAAATAGCCGAAAAAATATTTATTTTATACAATAGACAAAAGCAATTTCCGTTTCGAGTTAATTAATGATCACAAGCCGTAAAAAAAATGAAGCAGAGTTAGTACTCGCGTTTAAAGCATTACTAAAAGAACAGTGCTATGGCTCACAAAGTCAACTTGCTGAGGCATTAGCCGAGCAAGGCTTTAAGAATATGTCGCAGGCGAAAATTTCACGCTTGTTATCTAAACTTGGCGCAGTGAAAATGCGAAATGCGAATGATCAAGTGGTTTATATTCTGCCAGATGAGTTAGCCGTACCCAAATCAAAGCAAGCTATTCAATCTGTGGTGATCAGTGTCAAACATAATAATATGCAGATTATTTTAAAAACAGGGATTGGTGGCGCACCATTAATTTCAAGAATGCTAGATAGTTTAGGTGAATCAACCGGTATTTTAGGGACGTTAGCAGGTGACGACACCATATTTATTGCACCAACAGATATTAATCGTATTGATGAAATAACTAAAGATATCAGCTTGTTGTTAGGTGTTTCAACCCAATAGTTTTAAGCTGTCAATTAGCCGTTCTTTGTAGGTTGGACTTTAGTCCAACATCTTGATTTAGCAATATATTCAGCATGATAATCCATCATGCTAACCGCCTATTCGACGACATAAATACGAGCTAAAAATAGTTTTAAGCTGTCAGTTCTAAGCTGTCAGTCAGCAGAAAATAGCGATAAACCTAGTTGCCAGTTTTTTGTAGGTTCGTTGCAGGTTCTTTGTAGGTTGGACTTTAGTCCAACATCTTGATTTAGCGATATATTCAGCATGATAATCCATCATGCTAACCGCCTATTCGACAGCATAAATACGAGCTACAAATAGTTTTAAGCTGTCAGTTCTGAGCTATCAGTCAGCAGAAAATAGCGATAAGTGTAGTTGCCAGTTTTGTGCAGGTTCTTTGTAGGTTGGACTTTAGTCCAACATCTTGATTTAGCAATATATTCAGCATGATAATCCATAATGCTAACCGCCTATTCGACGACATAAACGCGAACCCATAACAAGCACTGATGCATAGGTAATTCACGTTATACCGTTTCAAACACAAAGCGAGTTTGGCTATAAAAAGGCTGTTCTGGCCGCACTATGGTGTTGTTTATATTAGCGCCGTTAATACGGGTAGCTAAGTTTTGCGGTTCAAAACAAAAGGCTGAATGTTGTTGATAAACGCAGTGTTCTTTACCTGTTTGGCTGCCATCAATATAATTAGCTGTGTATAAAATCAAGCAAGGTTGAGCGCTATACATAGTTAATTGCCGGCCAGAGTTAGGTTCAAATGCTCTTGCTGAAAATATTTCACCACTGATAACATTATCATTGCTTAACCAATAATTGTCGTATCCTTTAGCGATAATCACTTGTTCGTCGTTTGAATTAATGTTTTTACCTAAAGCGGATAACTGACTGAAGTCGTGCGCGCTATTTAGCACGGCTCTAATTTCACCTGTTGGGTAAATATCTTCATTCATCGGTAAAAAATAATCAGCATTTATTTGAATCTGGTGCTGATAAATATCACCAGAATTATGCCCAGCGAGGTTGAAATAGCTATGCTGAGTTAGGTTAATTACGGTAGTTTTATCGGTATTGGCAAAGTATTCAACGGCTAGTTCGTTGCGACAATTAAGGCTATATTTTACTGTGAACTCTACATTACCTGGAAAACCGTTATCACCATCAGGGCTGGTATGTTGCAGTATTAAACTGACTTTTTCAGCCGAACTTTCAGTGGTTGCCTGCCAGAGTTTTTTGTTGAGCGCCTTGTGACCACCATGAAGCTGATTGTCATTATTATTGATATCAAGCTGATAAGTTTTATCGTCAATAGACAAGAGTCCTTGATCTATCCTACCGGCATAACGGCCAATAATAGCACCTAAATAATAAGGGTCATTTTCATAAGCTTTAATGTCATCGTAACCCAAGACAATATCGCTTGAAACAGCATTTTTATCTAAGGTTTCCAAGGCAACAATAATGCCGCCGTAATTGCTTATTTTTACTCGAACACCGTGAGTATTTGATAAGGTGAAAAGTGCTGCGCTTTCGCCATTACTTAAAGTGCCAAAGGCGCGTTGAGTAATGCTTAGGCGGTTAATTTTGGGTTGGCTTGGCATGCTTTATATCACGATCAAAAATAATAAGAAGACTATAGCAAATATTTTTATGGTTTTACTAGCGCGACAAAATCATCTCAAGAAATAAATATAAACAACAGTTAGTTATAAAATAACTGTTGTTTATTTGGCCAGAGATTTAATGGCTGCGATTAGCGGCTATATGGGCTAATGAAATTAAGGCTTGTTTGTATGCTGACTCAGGCAGTATGGCAATCGCATTAATGGCTTTATCTGCTTCTTGCTCGGCTTTATCTTGGGTATAGACTAAAGCGCCCGTTTCTTTCATGGCGGCGAGTATATCGTCTAAATGCTCCATACCATCGCCATGCTCAATCGCGCTGCGGATCATACTTTTTTGTTGTTCATTGCCATGTGCCATAGCGTATAAAAGTGGCAGGGTAGGCTTACCTTCAGCGAGATCATCGCCAACATTTTTGCCCATGGCTTGTGCATCAGCGGTATAATCCATAATGTCATCAACAAGCTGAAAGGCAGTGCCTAAATGTTTACCATAATTTAGCATGGCGGTTTCTGTTGCTTGATCTTGTTTGGCAATGACCGCAGCAAGTCGCGTGGCGGCTTCAAATAATTTAGCTGTTTTGCAGTAAATAACCTTCATGTAGCTATCTTCTGTGGTGTCGGGGTCATTACAATTCATTAATTGCAGCACTTCACCTTCAGCAATGATATTGGTTGCATCGGATAAAATATCCATGATGTTTAAGTTACGTAACTCACTCATCATTTGAAATGAGCGAGAATACAAAAAATCACCTACCAAGACACTAGCACTGTTACCAAACATAGCATTGGCGGTTTCACGGCCTCGGCGCATATTTGACTCATCTACAACGTCGTCATGTAGTAAGGTTGAGGTATGGATAAACTCAACTATTGCTGCAAGTTGTAAATGCTCATTGCCTTGATAGCCAATAGCTCTTGCCGCTAATACCGTGAGTAGGGGACGCATACGTTTACCACCACCATTAATAATATAAACGCCTAATTGATTAATCAGCGCCACATCAGAATGAAGTTTTGAAAAGATAAGATCGTTGACAGCTGTCATGTCTTGTTGAGCCAAAGCTTGGATATTTTTGATATTCATAGAACGTAACAAGTTACCTTAGATGTACTTTAGTGTTAGAATACTAGTAATTTCACGGGGTAATTTTACACGAATTTCATGACGATAGAAGTTTTCCGAGTGATAAGTTTTTAGTTTAGTAAAAATAATAATAAATCATTACTTTTATGCTTGCTCTGACTGATTTCTTCGCGTAGAATTCGCGCCCTATAATTTTAAATTTAAGCGTCGTCCCTAGATGATGACGCAGTACGGAGTAGCTATGTACGCGGTATTCCAAAGCGGTGGTAAACAGCATCGTGTAACTGAAGGCCAAACAGTTCGTTTAGAGAAGATTGAACTTGAAATTGGTGCTGCAGTAGAATTCGAAAACGTTTTAATGATCGCCGATGGCGAGAGCATCAATGTAGGCGCGCCTTACATTGCTGGTGGTAAAGTTGTTGCTGAGGTTGTAAACCAAGGTCGCGCTGACAAAGTTAAAATTGTTAAATTCAAACGTCGTAAGCATTCACGCAAAGAAGCGGGCCATCGTCAATGGTTCACTGAAGTGAAAATTACTGGCATTAACGGCTAACTAGGAGCGATTTACAATGGCACATAAGAAAGCTGCGGGTAGTACACGTAACGGTCGTGATTCAGAAGCAAAACGCCTAGGTGTTAAGCGTTTTGGCGGCGAAGCCGTTTTAGCGGGTAACATTATTGTTCGTCAACGTGGTACTCGTTTCCACGCTGGTAGCAACATGGGTATCGGTAAAGACCACACTCTATTTGCTTTATCTGATGGTAAAGTACAATTTGAAGTAAAAGGTCCTAAAAACCGCAAGTTTGTAAGTATTGTTGCTGAGTAGTAATACGCAAACTTATAAAGCCCTGCTTTTACGCAGGGTTTTTTTTTGCAGGTAATTTATAGTTATTCGTTACAAATTGTATAAAAAATGACATTTTTCAAAACTATTTGAAATAAATCATTTATAATATGTAGCAGAAAATAAAATTTTGGAGTGTTTTAAAACACCATGAAATTCGTAGATGAAGTAGAAATTCGCGTAGAGGCCGGAGACGGTGGCAATGGTTTAGCCAGTTTTCGTAAAGAAAAGTTTATTGAGTTCGGTGGACCAAACGGCGGCGACGGCGGTGATGGCGGCGATGTTTATTTAATTGCTGATGAAAGCTGGAATACACTAATCGATTACCGTTTTGAAAAATTTCATCGCGCGAAACGTGGTGAAAATGGCAGAAGCCGTGACTGCACCGGTAGAGGCTCAGAAGACTTGTACTTAAAAGTTCCTATAGGTACACGTGCTGCAGATATTGATACTGGTGAGCAATTAGGTGATTTAACTCATCATGAGCAAAAGCTATTGGTCGCCAAGGGCGGTTGGCATGGTTTGGGTAATACACGTTTTAAAAGTAGTACCAATCGTGCACCACGCCAGAAAACTGATGGTACCCCAGGCGAAATTCGCAACTTAAGACTTGAGTTGTTGTTGCTTGCTGATGTTGGTTTACTCGGTTTACCAAACGCAGGTAAGTCTACTTTAATTCGCAGTGTTTCGGCCGCGAAGCCAAAAGTAGCTGACTACCCGTTTACCACCCTAGTGCCAAATTTAGGCGTTGTGCGCTTAGACCCTCAACGTAGCTTCGTTATTGCCGATATTCCAGGCTTAATTGAAGGTGCCGCTGACGGCGCAGGTTTAGGTACACAGTTTCTAAAACACTTAGAACGCTGTCGTATTTTATTGCATGTGGTTGATGTCATGCCAGTTGACTGTTCAGACCCATTAGAGAATGCAAAAACTATTATTGGCGAATTAGAAACACATTCTTCAGAGCTTGCTGGCAAACCACGCTGGTTAGTCTTCAACAAGTTAGACTTGTTACTTGAAGAAGAAGCAAAAGAAATTACTGAGCGGGTTATTGAAGGCTTAGGCTGGACAGGTGAAGTTCGCAGTATTTCAGCGGTTAATCGCACCGGTACTGACGATTTGTGTCAAGGTGTCATGGGCTTTATTGAAGCCTTACCACCAGAAGAAGAAGCTGCACCTGTTGATGGTAAAACTGTTGAGTTTAAATGGGATAGCTATCATGAAGATACTATTGCAGAACTCGAAGATGATCTTGATGATGAAGATTGGGATGAAGACGATTACGACGTAGAAGTTGAATATCGTAAGTAATTCTTGATCTAAACTGAGTTGATCTAAACTTAGCTGATCTAAGCTGAGTTCAGTTTACGCCTTAACCATAGGCTTAAACGTCAAAGAAAAATCTTAAAAGGTGGCTTGTTTTAGCTGATAAGCCACCAGTCTTACCCAATAAATTCCATATACCCCATTATACCCCGTTAAAATTTATCCTGAGCAAATAGGGCAGTTAGCCTGCTTTTTTAGGGTGAATTGCTGCCATGAATTATGTAAACCATCAAAAATATTTAATTGATTTGTGGCGACTGCATGGCCAGTTAAAAACTTAATGGCTTGCAATGCTTGCATACCACCAATAATAGCCAGTACTGGGCCTAATATGCCGATGGTTTGGCAATTATTTTCTGGCGGCTTTTTATGGGCAGGAAATAAACATTGATAACATGCACTGTCAGCTATGTTCGGGTTAACAAACATATGTTGTCCGTCAAAGCCGGTTGCGGCGCCAATAATTAAAGGCTTTTTATGTTCGATACACTTTTGATTAATTAAATAACGGCTGTTGATGTTGTCAGTGCAGTCAAGCACTAAATCAACCAGTGGCAGATAGTAATCAGCCAGTTCTGCATCAAGCATTTCATCGAGCACTTCAATGTTGGTAGCGCTATTAAGCTGTTGCAACTTCTCTGCACTGGTATCGGCTTTATTTTGGCCAATATCTGTTTCGGTAAACAATATTTGCCGGTGCAGGTTGCTAAGTTCAATATTGTCGCCATCGGCTAAGTAAATATTACCGACACCGGCGGCATTTAAATAAAGACTAGCAGGGTTACCTAAACCACCGACACCGATAATTAATACACTGGCCTTTTTAAGGGCTTGTTGACCTTGTTCGCCAATGTTTTTTAACATGGTTTGACGACTAAAACGTAATTTTTCTTGGTTGCTAAGCATTGGCTGTTGGCTCCGTAAAATAATAACTATGTACGGCATTGGCTTTAAATTGAATATACACCTTTGACTCTGTGGTTAGCGCCATACGTTTTGCTGACCATAAACTTATTTGGGCGTAAAACTCTTGCTCGTTAGCTTTCAATGTCACTAACGCATTGGTTTTGTTGTATTGTATTACGCTAATGCTTGCCGGTAGGTGATTTACAATCGAGCTGTGCTCGGGTTTGGTTTTACTGATGCTAATATCGCGCGCATAAATAATGCAAGGTAATTGCTGAGAAATTAAGCGCTGATTATTGCTGTGTTCTAGTATGGGTAAGTAGATATTATGGTTTTTGCTTGTGCTTTTTGTTGCCGGTAGCGTCAGTCGAGTTAGGCCGTAATCAGGTAAATGTTCAGTAATAGTTAATGACAAACTGGTTTTAGGGCTAGTTTCACCACGGCTGTTTAGCTGGTGAATTGCTTGGTGAATAGGGGCTACTTGGGTTATTTTTCCTGCTGAAACTACCACCAATTGATCGGCGATATATTGTAACTCGCTTAAACTGTGACTGACATAAAGCATAGGCAACTGAAGCTGTTGTTGAATGGCTTTTAATATCGTCAACATTTGTGCTTTAGTGCTTTTATCTAAGGCACTAAAAGGCTCGTCCAATAACAATAATTTAGGCTCGGCTAATAGCGCCCTAGCAATCGATACTCTTTGTTTTTCACCACCAGACAGTAGCGTGACATTTTGATGCTGAAGTTGGTTTAATTTCGTTAATTCCAGTACCTTTTCAATGGTCAGTTGTCGGTTGGTTTGGCGTTTTGCGCCATAAGCTAAGTTTTGGTAAACACTTAAGTGTGGAAATAAACGACTGTCTTGAAAAACTAGCCCAATCTGTCTTTTCTCCGCTTTAATAAAAGCTTTGTTGTCGCTATCTTGTAGCACTGTGCCATTTAATGATATTTGGCCTTTTGCTCGCGGTTCAAGGCCAGCAATAACGCGCAGTAGGCTTGATTTTCCTGAGCCAGAATCACCATAAATACCGGTAATCGCTGAAATGCTAATATTTTGTTTAATGTTTATTTCAAGATGGCTAAACGCCAATTTAAACGCCAAGGCTAATGTTGAGGGGGCAGCACGTTTTGGCTGTGCAACGGCTAGCTGTTCGTCGCTTACACTTATATTGCTTGAGTTATGTGAGTTGTCTATGCGGCTCATAGTTTCACAGTCCCTTGCTGCTTTTTATTGAAGTTATTACCCAATAAATAAACCAAAGACAAGAGTATTAATGAGGCAATTAATAACCCGGCCGAGAGCAGGTGGGCGTTAGCGTAATTAAAGGCTTCAACATGATCGAATAAAGCGATAGAGAGTACCCGGGTTTCACCAGGAATATTACCGCCAATCATCAGCACCACGCCAAATTCACCCACGGTATGGGCAAAACCTAATGTGGTTGCCGTAATAAAGCTGGCCTTAGTTAACGGTAGTACCACACTGAAGAAACGATCTATCGGACCAGCACCCAGCATAGCGGCTGCCTCAAGGTGGTGATCACCTAGCTGTTCAAAAGCTTTTTGTAAGGGTTGTACAACAAAGGGTAGTGAATAGAGTACTGAGCCTATAACAATAGCGCTAAAACTAAAGGCGAGCTGGCTGCCCGTTGCACTTTGCCACACCTGTCCTGGTAAGGAGGTTGGTGAAAAGGCTAACAGTAAGTAAAAGCCTAATACGGTGGGCGGCAATACTAAGGGTAAAGCGACCACGGCCTCAAAAAAAACTTTGAATCGACTTTGCCACTTGGCTAAATACCACGCCATTGGCGTACCTATTATGAGTAAGATAACCGTAGTCACCGCCGCCATTTTCAAGGTGGTGATAAGCGCGAGTAAGTCGGCTGAAATATCAGTCATATTGTGCATTGACCCGGTTATTTTTTTCTATCAATGGTATTGATTTTATCGGTAAATAACCGAGTTTTACTAATTTCTCTTGGTTATCTTCCTGTAAAATAAAATCACTGATTTGCTGTGCTAATTTGACTTGTTGGCTAGATTTAATAATCACTAATTGCTGGGCAATGGGCTGATAATATTCAGGCGGAATAATGATCCCTTGATACTTATTCATGGCTAATTGGCTGTACGCCACAATACCAAACGGCACAGCTTGACTGCGAACTTGTTGAAAGGTTTGGTTGATATTCATGCCGGTGATTAAATTGTTTTTAACCTGCGGCCAGAGCGATAATTTTGTTAACGCCTGTTGAGCCGCCTTGCCATAGGGGGCGGTATCTGGATTGGCAATAGCTAACTTACCGGAATAATGATTAAGCTCACTTAAGCCAGATAATGCTCGAGTAGCTGACCACAAAGCAATTTGCCCGTAGGCATAAGTTTTGCGACTGTCGGCTATTATTAGCTTTTCTTGTTCAAGTAATTCAGCTCGTGTTGAATCGGCAGATAAAAACAAATCAAAGGGTGCACCGTGTTTTATTTGCAGATATAAGGTACCGGTCGCTGCGCTGATCATTTGAACGTCAATAGCGTCTTTGTTGGGTAGGTTAGCCAGCAATATTTTAAGGGCAGGCGCAAAGTTTGCTGCTACCGCGATACGTAAGGGCTTAGTTTGTTTTGGTTTGTCGAGTGCACAAGCATAGCTGGCTTGTAAGGCCAGCCAAATAATGCATAGCGGGAGTAACTTTTGTCTTAACTTTTGTATTAGTTTTGGCATTAGCTTCTGCATGAGTGCTATCGATATAGCTGATGCTATGTAAACTTTAGGTGCGGTACAAAGTTACAGGGGCGATGACTCGCATCCAGTTGCTCAACAATTAATTTGTCCCAAGCCGTTTTACAAGCATTGGTCGAACCGGGTACAGATAGAATGACTGTGCTATTTGCCATACCACCAAAGGCGCGAGATTGAATGGTTGAAGTGCCAATTTCAGCTAAAGAAATTGTTCTAAATACTTCACCAAAACCTTCAATGTCTTTGTCAAATAAAGGTAATAACGCTTCTGGTGTATTGTCTCTTGCAGTAAAACCTGTGCCGCCAGTGGTCAATATTACCTGTATAGCGTCGTCGGCGATCCATTGAGAAACTACAGCGCGTAGTTGGTAAACATCGTCTTTTGAAATTGCTTTAGCGGCTAAGCTATGGCCTGCTGCTTGTAATCGTTCAACGAGTGCCTGGCCCGAGGTGTCGTTGTGTTCTTCTCGGGTATCTGAAACAGTTAATACGGCGATATTTAATGGTACGAAGCCATCGCCACAATGAATAGAAGATTTGCTAGACATGAGATTTCCTTTGCAAAGATAATAAATGTTGTGCCTGTTGCCATTGCTCAGGCGTATTGGTGTTAAATAAACATTTGCTGTTTTTTGGTGTAACCACCTTATGCGGAATTTGTGCTAATAAACTGCGCACAGAAGGCCCGGTCAAATTTCGCTTACTGGCTGCTTTATCCGCACTGATTTGTTCATGACTAAAGCTTGTTTTTGACTTTAGTTGTGAATGCGGCTTGGTTAAAAGTTGTTGAAAAAACTGTTCAACAAAGGCATTCACCGGTAAATACAAGGGCAAGTAATTATCAGTAAAGTAGCAAGCTTGGTGACTCAATTCGCCCACTTGCTTTAATCTTGCAAGTTCTACCGAGGTCATTAAAGGTAAATCTACCGGTAAAATTAATAGTGCTTGGGGTTTAAATTGTTTGATAATACTTTGAATACCACCAAGGGGGCCGAGGTTGGCAACGAGATCGTCAATACCTTGTTCACCACCACTCACCAGTACTTGTGAACTGCCGGCAGCTTTGAGTAAAGACATGCTGTAACTGAGCATGTCTTGTTTTTCCCGTTGCAAGCTGGCTTTATCTTGTCCCATACGGGAAGATTTACCGCCAGCTAAAACCACACCTAAGCAGGGTTGAAATAAGGTATTTGCCACCGCCATTAACCGCCCAACATAGCTAAGTTTTTCGTTGCGCCAGTCAGCTTCTCATGTAAAAAGTGCGTTTCTTTTTTATCAGTCAACATACTGGTGATAGCCGCTTTTAAAGGCTCAACATCATCAGTTTTCAAGTAGTCTTTCAACGATAAGCCTTGTTCAGTAAATAAACATAAATGTAACTTACCTATGGCACTTATTCGTAAGCGATTACAGGTATTACAAAAATCTTTAGAGTAAGGCATGATCAAGCCAATTTTACCGGCATAGTCAGGGTGAGAAAACTCTTGTGCGGGTCCTGCCGCCTTGTCATTAATAACGGGTAACCAGCCATCTAAAATCAGATTTTGTTTTATGCGTGAGCCTTGAACGTGTTGAGCATCAAAAAATTCTTTATTATCACCCGTTTGCATTAATTCAATAAAGCGTAAGGTAATGGGGGTGTCTTTTAACCAGGCTAAATAACTGGCGATGTCGTAGCCATTATATTCACGCATTAATACGGTATTAACTTTAACATCTATATTGCCTGCCGCCACCGCCATATCAATACCTTTGAGGATATGTTTAAGCTTGTCGTGGCCAGTAATAGCATGGAATTGTCTTGGGTCTAAAGTATCAATACTGATATTTATGGCATCAATGCCGGCATCTATCCAAGCCGGTAAATGTTCAGGAAGTTTGTAACCATTGCTGGTGATAGCAACCTTTTTAATGCCTGGTGTTTGCTTACATCGGGCAATAATTTCAGGTAAGTCTTTACGTAAAGAGGGCTCACCACCGGTAATACGAATTTTTTCCGTACCCATAGCAGAAAACGCCGAAGCTAAGCGGGTTATTTCAGGCAGTGTAAGAAATTTTCTATCATTGTCACATTGATAGCCATTGGGCAAACAATAGTCGCAGCTAAAATTGCATACGTCAGTGATTGATAGGCGCAAGTAGTAAAACTTGCGACCGAAGTTGTCTGTTAACATGTCACCTTTCCAATGTCGGGAGGTAAACAAGTTTCCTTGTTAACCCTGGCAAACTCAAATTAAAACTCAAATTTGGTTTACGGCTAAAACAGCATGTTAGTTGCACAGCAACAAATTTAGCTAAGATAGCTCGGCGAAAAAAAATAATATCTATATCATCTATCTAAATATTTTATATTGTCTACTTGTAAGCATAGTATGATTGCAATCACTATAACAGAGAAAGACCTTTGTTATAGTAAATGACATTCAATAATATAATTATTATTTAAGAAGTAGATAACTCATACCATTTGATTTATCAACTTGGTATAAAGTCAAATGTTGCTTAATCGCGCTGTTTTAATGCGTTTAGTTAAAGCTAGAGAAATAAAACACAATATAAGTTGGAAGAGTTTATTATGGTTGATTGTTATTCTGCACCCGGATTAATGCCCTTTGAACAAGCATTAGAAACAATGCTAGCGGCTATTACCCCGATTACCGACCTTGAAAACATTAGCTTAGCTGCAAGCTTAGGTAGAGTTTTATCAACAGATATAACTAGCCCAATTAATGTGCCACCGCATAATAATTCCGCTATGGACGGTTATGCTTTCGCCCATGCGAGTTTGGCCAAGCAAGCGAGCTTAAGTTTAGCTGGTCGCTCTATGGCTGGGCAGCCTTTTGCAGGGGTTTGTGGTGAAGGTGAATGTATTCGTATTATGACGGGCGCTAAAATGCCGGCTGGTTGTGATAGCGTAGAAATGCAAGAAAATTGCCAAGTAGTAGGCCAGAGCGTTAAATTTTTAGGGCAGCGTAAATTGGCTGACAATGTACGCTATGCCGGTGAAGATATTAAGCAAGACCAACTGGTTTTTACCCAAGGTCGGCGTTTGTCTGCTATTGATATTGGTGTATTAGCTTCTCTTGGTATCAACAAATTAAGCGTATTTCGCCAGCTTAATGTCGCGTTAATTGCCACAGGTGATGAGCTAAAAGCATTAGGCGAGCCTTTAGGCAGTGGTGATATTTTTGAAAGTAACAGTTACGCGCTAGCGGCTATGCTAAAGAACTTAAACGTTAATGTTATTAATTTTGGCGTTATTGCTGATGATGAAGATGCGATAAGATCAGCGTTTATTCAAGCGGATGCCCAAGCTGACGCCGTGATTTCCTCTGGTGGTGTGTCAGTAGGTGAGGCAGATTATACTAAACTCGTGCTTGAACAAATTGGTGAAATTGCCTTTTGGAAAATAGCGATGAAACCCGGTAAGCCCTTTGCCTTTGGTAAATTGCCGAACAGTGTGTTTTTTGGTTTACCGGGGAACCCAGTTTCTGCCATGGTAACCGCGGATCTTTTAGCCATGCCAGCGCTGATTAAATTACAAAATTGCCATTCAACACCGGCAATCACCTTAAAAGCAAAAACTATCACTGAGTTAAAAAAGTCACCTGGGCGCATGGACTTTCAGCGCGGTGTTCTCTCTTATGACCACACAGGTGAGTTAATGGTCAATAGTACAGGCAGTCAAGGCTCCGGTATTTTAACCAGTATATCGTCGGCCAATTGTTATATTGTTTTACCTGCTGAGCAAGGTCGAGTGCCGGCGGGAGACGTAGTCAATGTTCGCTTGTTTGAGCGCTACTTTGCGTCATAATTTAGACAAAGTAGCACTCAAAAAAACCTACAAGGGATAAAAGTGTCACAAACTATTTACTTTATTCCCGGTACTATGTGCGATGAGCATTTGTGGTTGCCTGTATGGCAGCGGCTACAAGAGCAATGTCATGAAGATCACCAATTAATCTCTTTGGTGATCCCAAATACCGGTTGTATGGACGAAGTGGTGAATGCTTTGTCAGACAAAATCGTTGCACATAAGGCGATATTAGTGGGTTTTTCATTAGGCGGTTATATTGCGAGTGCCATAGCGTTAAAGCTCGAGAATAAACTTAAACACTTACTGATAGTGTCTAATTTTCCGAAAAATTTACCCATAGCCGAAATTAAGCAACGTAAACGTACTACTGATTTGATAAGCCAGCGCGGTTATTGTGGTATTCCAGATAAGCGTGTTGATGACTTATTACACCCAGAGATTAAGCAACTTAATCGACAAGGTTATCAAGATATAAAGCAAATCATCGTTGCTATGGACCGCACGTTGGGTGTTGATGTCTTATTGCATCAACTCAGAATTTCTATGCATAGGCCCAACTTATTGCCTGGTTTAGCTCGATTATCCTTACCTATTACCTTGCTGGTGGGCGATGCGGATAACTTAGTTGATCTTGCTTCATTAAAACAAGCGCTGCACGGCGCGAGTCATATCGTGTTAAAAGAAATCCCCCATACTGGCCACATGTTACCATTAGAATCACCGCAAGCTTTTGCCACTATGCTAATGCATTTGTTGGCTAACTAATGCTACTTTTTGTCAGCTGCCCAGTGGTTAATAATTTAATTGTCTAAAGCTGTGTTTGCCTGAGCGAAAGCGTGTAAAATAGCGACAATTATTTTTTACCTTAGGACTTTACGTTGAGCGACAGCAAATTTTCATCACTTAGCTTGCAACCGGCACTTTTAGAAAACCTTTCATCAATGGGTTACCATGAGATGACAGAAATACAAGCGAAAAGCCTACCAGCTATTTTAGCGGGACAAGATGTTATTGCCCAAGGTAAAACCGGCTCTGGTAAAACAGCCGCATTTGGTCTTGGCCTTTTGAATAAACTACAAGTTAAAAAGTTTAGAATTCAAACCTTAGTACTTTGCCCGACACGCGAATTGGCCGACCAAGTAGCGAAAGAAATTAGAAAGCTAGCAAGAGCTGTGCATAACATTAAAGTGCTAACGTTATGTGGTGGTACACCGTTTGGCCCGCAAGTGGGTTCATTGGAACATGGCGCACATATTATTGTTGGCACACCAGGGCGAATCGAAGATCATTTAGGCCGTGGCACCTTGTCATTAGAGCATGTTGACACCTTAGTGTTAGATGAAGCCGACCGTATGCTTGATATGGGTTTTCAAGCAGCTTTAGATAACATTGTGGCTAAAATGCCTCAGCAAAGACAAACCTTATTGTTCAGCGCTACCTTTGCACAACAAATTCAAAAAATAGCCAATAGCTATTTGCAAACACCAGCCGTGATAAAAGTAGAATCAAGCCATGAAAGTAGCACTATTTCACAGCACTTTTATCAGGTAGAAAGTGATGAAGATCGCCTAATGGCGATTCGTTTACTGCTGTTAACGCATCAGCCTGAGTCGAGCGTAATATTTTGTAATACCAAAGTAGAAACCCAGAGTGTGGCTAATAAATTGGCGGCTTATGGTTTTGGTGTTGTCGCCCTACATGGTGATTTAGAGCAAAGAGACCGAGATCAAACCTTAGTACGTTTTTCGAATAAAAGTGCCTCAATACTGGTGGCGACTGACGTTGCCGCTCGTGGCTTAGATATTGAAGCGCTTGATGCGGTATTTAATTATCATATTGCCCACGACAGTGAAGTTCATATTCACCGTATTGGCCGCACTGGTCGTGCAGGCAGCACGGGTTATGCTTTTTCTTTATTTAATAAAAAAGACAGCTATAAAATTGGCTTGTTAGAAGATTACTTAGAGCGCAGCATTGAAGGCGAAGAATTGCCCAGTAGTGATGCTTTAGAGCGCAGTATATTTACGCCAAAAATGACGACAATACAAATCGACGGCGGTAAAAAGCAAAAAGTGCGACCAGGCGATATCGTCGGTGCATTGACCGGTGAAAACGGCATAACCTTTGAGCAAGTAGGTAAAATCCAACTAGGCGCAAATTGGGCCTATGTCGCTGTAGATAAAATGGTGATTAAAAAAGCGTTAAATAAATTAACCCATGGTAAGTTAAAAGGCCGTACTTTTAGGGTTAAAGAATTAAAATAAGACTGTTTCCCTAGCATATCCAGGTGACTAACTAGGTACTCAGTGGCAAATTTGAGTACCTGGTTAGTCACCAAACTATCATTTCTAAAGCATAGCTCTTACTGTCATCACTTAAGTGTCATCACTTCAAATTCACCTTGATTTTTCAATATCGGGCTTTACACTTGTTGAGCTTGTGATAAATATTAACGCATAGTAAGGTCATAATAGTAAGGTCATATATCGTACGATAGCCAAGATGAAATAGTGTGGGTTAATAATAGCCTTTGGTAATTTAAAGTAATCAGGGTATGATGCTGTTAATATATACAGTTGTTGCTACTATGGTGCTGGTATATGCATGATCTTACTGCATCATAGCAATGAGTCGAGTTTGGTAAATAGTTAAATAATAGTTAATTAAGGGATAATAATGGCAGTTGAAAGTCGATATGTCGTCATAAGAAAAGCTGTAGAGGTAGAAACATTCATGGATAAAAGAGCCGCAGATGAATACGACAAAATGCTTGATATTGCAGATGGTTTATCTGAGATTTTTGAACAAGCACCGGTCGAGCTTTCAGAAAGTATCCGTGAAGAACTGAGTGTTTATTTAGCGCAAAACCGTGAAGAGGTACTTGTTGCGTTACAGGCAAAAAAAGCTAAAGTCGTCAGTAAAAAATCCGCTGGCAGCAGTCCAAAAAAGACGAAAGACACATTAGAGTTAGCTAATGACACTGTTGAAGCTGATAGCGTTAAAGCTACAACTGAGTCAGTAAAAAAACCTAAAGCAGCTGGCGTTAAAGCGAGTAGTAAAGCTAAATCTGACGCCGCTTAGCAACGGTTTCAATACCGGTAGGCGTGAAAGTAACTTATGAATAACTTTACTCTTCTGAGCTAAAGTTTACTGAGTTATCATATGGCCATCATATGACTATAATATGACAGTATTGTTTATCGCAAGTTGACTAATAAAGACACCCACTTAACTTGATATAAGTTGATGTCTTAGGGTAGCGTTTTGGAATATCAGCTGATACGTAGTTCGCGCCGAAAGACTATTGCGTTACAAGTCAGTAACGCAAAAGTTATTGTTAGAGCGCCAAGGTTTGTTAAAACAACTTATGTTGAGCAGCTTATACAAGCTAAATTGCCGTGGTTGCAGCAAAAGGTGGCCGAGCAAAAAGAAAGTATAGTGCTGAGCCCTCATTTTACGCTGCAATTTTCTGATGAAACGCTAGGTAAGCATCCAAGCCTATATATTGATGGTTTGCCTCATAGCGTACTGATTGATTTTGGTCAGAAAAATGTTATGCACAATAAGTTAGCACAAAGTTTAACCGTAGTGCTTAACCCTCGCTATAAATCCCACGCTTTAAACTCAGCTATTGTTAGCACAAAAATAAAATCGCAAATCGAATCTTGGTTTAAAGCCAGTGTTGAAGACTACATTGAGCATAATCTTGTGATTTTTTCACAACAAATGTCGCTGCATGCCTCGTCATTTAAAGTGAGAAAATATAAAGCACGTTGGGGAAGTTGTAATAGCCGCGGCGAATTGAGTTTTAATTATTTATTGAAAATGCTGCCTACTTGGGTGATTGACTACGTTATTATTCATGAATTGTCTCATTTAGAACACATGAATCACTCGACAAAATTTTGGCAATTAGTGGCCGAGCATTATCCAGAATATCAAAGTGCCAAGCGTTGGGTGCAACAACACCAAGCCTATCTACAGTGGTCGTAGTCGTTTAAATACAGCGCTGTAGTGACTATACTTTTTTTCGACTGAGACAAGTTTTCATTTTAAAGGCAAGCGGGACAATATCATGATGTTAATTGTTTACTGTGGGAACCTGCTTTAGTTAAGGTGGCAAAAATCAAATTATTGCTTAGGGTGTTTTTCTGTTATTGCTAAGCAGGGGAAAATTATTTCAGTGTAAATTATCGCGTGTTACCCCATTGTAAAGTCAGTTTTTGTGTCGCCAACAAAAGCAGTATTGCAGACTAGATGAGTCGCTTAAGATAACCTTTATTAAGTACAAAAATGTCAGACTAATAACAGGTACTTAATTAAAAATAGGGCTGTTAGATGAATATATGTATAAAAATATTCAATCCACCTTACTTTTATACATATATTAGTTTTTTTTATTCATAAAAATCAGTTGACAGAAAAACCCATATCAGGCATTTTATAGCCTATGAATATTCTACTTAGCCGAATTATTATTATTATTACTACCACCCTCACCGGAATGGTGGTCATCGGCTGACGTGTAGAATTTGTCAATTTTATAAAGCCCGTGACCTATAAGGTTACGGGCTTTTTTTGTTTTAGGATTTAGGAGTAAAAATGCGTGTATTAAAATTTGGTGGTTCCTCTTTGGCTTCAGCTCAGCGCTTTATTGAAGTGGCAAATATCATCAAAAATAAAAGTAAGTCTTCTAGCCTTGCTATTGTTGTCTCTGCGCCTCAGGGCGTCACTAATCATCTTGTAGCGATGGCAGAGAATATTTCCAATGAAGAAAAGTTGCAAAGTGACTTACTGCATTTTAAACACGCAATTGAAAATATTATTAACGACTTATCGGCAACATTGCCCAGTTTTTGTCCTCTACATAGCGAGCAAGTACTAGCCACTTGGGAACACCAGTTAAGTCGATATTTGCATGGCGCCACATTACTGTCATTTTGTCCTGAACATATACGTGCGCGTATTATCAGTATTGGTGAGCGCTTAAGTGTAGCCTTGTTGCAATCGGTACTGTCAGTTGACGCCATTGAAGTGAGTATTATTGAACCCGAAAAGTTTTTACGTACTAATGATGTGGCTATGAATGCCGTGGCTGACTTGGTGTTATGTAAAGAAAAGTTTCAACATGTATATAACGAACTCAATACCATTGCGCTTATGCCTGGTTTTATTGGTGTGGACAGCCTTGGCAATATAACCACCTTAGGCCGCAATGGCTCAGACTATTCTGCAGCCGTATTAGCGGTTTGTAGTGACGCCGAGTATTGCGAAATTTGGACGGATGTTGACGGCGTTTATAATGCCGATCCTCGCTTAATCAAAGAAGCGCAATTATTAGATTATTTATCCTACCAAGAAGCGATGGAGCTGTCTTATTTTGGCGCCAGTGTTTTACACCCTAAAACGATTGGACCGATTGCCCAGTACCATATCCCTTGTTTAATTAAAAATACCGGTAATCCTGACGCGCCAGGCACCTTAATTGCTAATGAAAATGATCAGCAAAAGCGGGTTAAAGCGATTTCAAACCTAGATGACTTAACCATGGTGAATGTTTCCGGCCCAGGTATGAAAGGCATGGTAGGTATGGCAAGTCGAGTTTTTGCTACTATGAGTCGTGAAAATGTTTCTTTAATTTTAATTAGTCAATCTTCAAGCGAATATTGTATTAGTTTTTGTATTTACTCTTCTGATGCCGTTAAAGCAGAGCGCAGTCTACAAGAAGAATTTGAATTGGAATTGTTAAACGGTTTACTAGAGCCGTTATCATTAACCCCTGAAATGTCGATTGTGTCGTTAGTTGGCGATGGCATGAATCATCAGCAAGGTGTGGCGGCAAAATTTTTCGCTTCACTGGCACAAGCCAGAGTCAATGTGGTGGCGATTGCGCAAGACTCGTCAGAGCGTAGTATTTCTGTCGTTATCGAAAGTAGAAAGTGCACTGATGCCATGAAAGTGAGTCATCAAAACTTTTTCTCACACAAAAAATCTATCGATGTATTTTTAGTTGGCTGTGGTGTGGTAGGTAGTGAGTTACTTGCGCAAATAGCGCGCCAACAGGCAAAACTGACCACAGACAATATCTCACTAAGAGTCTATGGTTTGGCTAATAGTAAAGGCATGGTATTTAACAGTGAAGGTATCGATGCGGCAAATTGGCAGGAAAACTTAAGGCAACAACCTGTGGCGGTTAATGTTGAAAACATTAAAAACTTTGTGCGTCAAAATCATTTAATTAACCCTGTATTAGTTGATTGTACATCTAATGAAGCACTCGCGTTGCAATATGTGGATTACTTAGAAGCAGGCTTTAATGTGGTAACGCCCAATAAGAAAGCCAACACCGATTCTTGGCAGTATTATCAAGCATTACGAACAGCAGCACAAAAAACCAACCGTCGATTTTTATATGAAACGACCGTTGGCGCAGGTTTACCTGTGATTGATACCTTACAAAACTTACTGAAAGCCGGTGATGAACTGGTGCGCTTTGAAGGGATATTATCAGGCTCTTTATCCTATATATTTGGTAAACTTGATGAGGGCATGACCTTATCTCAAGCAACCAATTTAGCCAAAGAACAAGGCTTTACTGAACCTGATCCGCGCGATGACCTGAGCGGTATGGACGTAGCGCGTAAATTGCTTATTATGGCCAGAGAAGCCGGTATGGCGTTAGAACTAGATGACATTGAAATAGAGCCAGTGTTGGCTAACTCATTTGACGCTAGTGGCGACGTAGCCACCTTTATGAGCAATTTACCTACCTTAGATCAGGCCTTTGCTGAGCGAATTAATCTCGCAAAAGCGGATGGCAAAGTACTTAGGTATATTGGTAACATCGTTGAAGGGAAATGTCAGGTGACTATCGAAGCTGTTGGTAAAGAACATCCTTTATATAGTGTTAAAGATGGCGAAAACGCTTTAGCGATTCATAGCCGCTATTATCAACCATTACCTTTCGTTTTACGGGGTTATGGTGCTGGCGCTGCGGTAACTGCTGCCGGTGTTTTTGGTGATTTATTAAGAACATTAGCATGGGAGCAACAACACTAATGAGCGTTTCAGTATTTGCACCTGCTTCAATTGGCAACGTTAATGTCGGTTTTGATGTTTTAGGTTTAGCGGTTAAACCCATTGATGGCACATTATTGGGTGATGTAGTGACGGTTAGCCCTAGTAATGACGGCGATCAATTAACGGTTACCGGTGATTTTGCACATAAGTTACCCAGTGATGTTAAGCTAAATATTGTTTGGCAGTGTTTACTCTTGTTTAATAAAGAATTATTTGCCAGTAAACAGGCGAGTGTTGAAGTAAAAATAAGCTTAGATAAACGTATGCCAGTGGGCAGCGGATTAGGCTCTAGCGCTTGTTCAGTGGTGGCAGCCATTGCCGGTTTAAATGCTTTTTATGAAAAGTACCATCAGTTTAGCTTTTCAAAGCAAGCGCTGTTAAAAATGATGGGAAAGATGGAAGCACAAATTAGTGGTAGTCTTCACTACGACAATGTTGCACCATGTTTTTTAGGGGGTATGCAGCTAATGGTGCCCGACCACGATATCATTGCCCGTAATTTACCGCCATTTCAAGATTGTTATTTTGTCATGGCATACCCAGGCATTGAAATATCAACCAAAGCAGCAAGAGAGATATTACCAAACGCTTATTCTCGTGCTGACTTGATCAGTTTTGGGCAGAATTTCGCCACATTTGTTGATGCTTGTCATCGCGGTGATAAAGCGCAAGCCTTTGCCGTATTGACTGATGTGGTTGCTGAGCCTTATCGAAAATCAATTTTACCTGGCTACAGCGAAGCGGCAAGTTATTTAACACAACAGGGCTGTTTGGCGGTTGGCATTTCTGGCTCAGGGCCAACACTTTTTTGTGTCACAGACGATCTAGCAAAAGCAACAGAATTTGCTGCTTGGTTAAACGACAATTATTTACAAACATCAGCTAACGGCAGCAGTGAAGGATTTGTTCATGTTTGCCAAGCTGATACTCAAGGTGCAGTGAGTTTACCTTAAAGCGCAATGCTATCTGTTGCTTTAAACCTCGAGATTAAACCCTATATAGGAATTGAGTGTGAAATTTTATAATTTAAAAGAAAACGATGAACGAGTCAGTTTTGCTGGCGCGGTAAAGCAAGGCTTAGGGCGTAATCAGGGCCTGTTTTTTCCAGAAGAAATCCCCCGCTTTGATGATATTGAAGCCTTACTTGCGCTGCCGATGGTTGAGCGTAGCGTTAAAGTACTTTACCCTTTTGTTAGTGAAGATTTAACCGAAGAGCAGTTAACTGAAATTGTTACTGACGCCTTTAATTTTCCAGCGCAAATACAGCCTATTAGTGAACGTAGAGCCATACTAGAATTATTTCATGGACCGACACTGGCGTTTAAAGATTTTGGTGCTCGCTTTATGGCCAAATGTTTACAAGCGTTTGGTGAGGGTAAAAAAGTCACTATTTTAACCGCAACCTCTGGTGATACTGGCGCTGCTGTAGCACATGCTTTTCACGGTATTGACAACATTGATGTCGTGATCTTATATCCGAAAGGAAAAATAAGTTTATTACAGGAAAAAATGTTTACTACCTTAGGCGGTAATATTCGTACTATTGCGGTAGAAGGCACGTTTGACGATTGTCAGGCGCTTGTTAAGCAGTCTTTTGATGATCAAGAGCTTAAAGAGGCTATTGGCTTAAACTCAGCTAACTCGATTAATATTAGTCGTTTGTTGGCACAAATTTGTTATTACTTTGAAGCGGTTGCACAACTTTATCGTCAAAAAGGCACTGATGCACTTAGCGATATTGTTTTTGCTATTCCCAGTGGTAATTTTGGTAACCTTACCGCAGGACTTTTTGCTAAAGCCTTAGGTTTACCTATTAAGCGTTTTATTGCCGCCACAAATGCCAATGATACCGTGCCTCGCTATTTAAAAACCGGCGAATGGACACCTAATGAAACAGTAGCAACTATTTCTAATGCTATGGATGTGAGTAACCCCAATAATTGGCCACGTATAGAACATATGTTAAAAGCGGGATTAGTTGAGCAAGATTGTGTCACTTCAGTATCAATTGATGAAGAGCAAACACAAATGGCGATGATCCAACTGGCTAAACTTGGCTACATCAGTGAACCTCATGCCGCGGTTGCTTATAGAGCGCTGCAATATAATGCCCTTGATACTGAATTTGGTGTATTTTTGGGTACCGCGCATCCAGCGAAATTTAAAGATATTGTTGAAAGTACCTTAGGACAACCGATAGGCTTGCCAAAAGAGCTTGCCGATTGTGCGAGTGAAACCATTTTATCAACCACAAGTTCAACCGACTTTGCTGAACTTAGAGCTTACTTACTCAATTAGTTACTGCGCTGGTTAGCGCAAGAACAGGGCAGTGTTAAAGGGCAGTTTTTACTGCCTTTTATCTGCATAAAGTATAGCAAGTCTGGGGTCAAGAAGCTGTGAGGCAAGTCGCTGTGAGGTGAGTAAATTTTTACGGTGAGTCATGGTAAATCGGTATTTTTCTTGCCAAGTTAGGCACTTAACATAGTGTGATATAACGTAAACTGTAGCAGAAATAAAAAAGCCAAAGAAAATATTCTTTGGCTTTTTAGTTTTTCAAATCAGCAGTGATATTAGTTTAATAATCTTACTCTGATTGTTGCATCAATCTGTTTTAATTCTTTTAAGGCTAACTTGCCATTTTCAGCTTCAATATCAATAACTACATAGCCAATTTGGTCAGCGGTTTGTAAATACTGAGCGGCAATATTGATATTAAGTTTGGCAAACATTTGGTTGATTTGCGTTAACACCCCAGGTCTATTGTGGTGAATGTGTAATAAACGACTGGTGCCAAGATGGCCAGGTAAGGATACTTCAGGAAAATTAACGGCAGATAATGTTGAACCATTGTCTGAATATTTAGCCAGTTTACTGGCTACTTCAAGGCCAATATTTTCTTGCGCTTCTTTCGTACTGCCACCAATATGTGGCGTTAAAATCACGTTATCAAAGGCACGTAACGGGCTAAAAAACTCATCGTCATTACTTTTAGGTTCAACTGGGAATACGTCAATTGCTGCACCAGCCACTTTTTTACTGGTTAAGGCCTCGGCTAAGGCGTCAATATCAACAACAGTGCCGCGCGAAGCATTAATAAAGATAACACCCTGTTTCATGACCTCAAATTCTGCCGCACCCATCATATTTTTGGTTTGTGGCGTTTCAGGTACATGCAAACTAATAACATCCGCTTCTTTCAATAATGAAGTCATAGTTGGCGCTTGGCTGGCATTACCTAAAGGCAGTTTAGTTTCAATATCAAAAAAGCGAACTTTCATCCCTAAAGTTTCGGCTAGTATGCCAAGTTGCATACCAATATGACCATAACCGATAATACCTAAGGTTTTGCCTCTGGCTTCAACTGAACCCGTAGCTGACTTATTCCAAACACCACGATGTGCTTGGGCACTTTTTTCTGGAATACCACGTAATAATAATAATGTTTCGCCCAATACTAACTCAGCAACCGAACGGGTATTTGAAAATGGCGCGTTAAATACTGGGATACCAAATGATTGTGCTGCGGCTTTGTCTACTTGATTGGTACCAATACAGAAGCAACCAATAGCAACCAGCTTTTTAGCGTGGCTTAAAACATTTTTATTTAAGTCAGTGCGAGAACGTATACCAACAAAATGCACGTCGGCAATTTTCTTAATTAGCTCTGCTTCTGAAAGTGAGGCTTTAATATATTCAATATTTGAATAGCCTTTATTTTTCAGCTCTTCAAGGGCGCTCTGGTGAACACCTTCTAGAAGTAGTATCTTAATCTTGTCTTTTGCTAGTGAATTGTTGCTCATGATAGTTTATCTTCTCTCGATCAAACATTGATGTACTTAAATATATTTCAAATAAGCTTTTAGATGGCTAGATACCTAAAATACCATATAGGGTATAAACTCTAAAGTGTTATTTTATTATTTTTGTACCCTCTGCACTGCCGATAATTAAGACATTTGCTGGACGATTAGCAAACAAGCCATTAGTCACAACACCAGCAATAGCGTTAATGCTATTTTCTAATGCTTTAGGGTCCATTATTTTTAAGTTATGCACATCAAGAATAACATTGCCGTTGTCGGTAATAACCCCTTGGCGATAAACCGGATCACCACCTAATTTCACTAGCTCTCTGGCAACATAACTGCGCGCCATTGGGATCACTTCTACCGGCAATGGAAAACGACCTAACATAGGCACTTGCTTAGTGTCATCGGCGATACAAATGAAGGTTTTTGCCACCGCAGCAACAATTTTTTCGCGGGTAAGGGCAGCACCGCCACCTTTGATCATATGCAGGTGAGGGCTAATTTCATCAGCGCCATCAACATAAACATCAATGCCGTCAACGTTATTAAGATCAAACACTTCAATACCATATGATTTTAAACGCTCAGTTGAGCCTTCAGAGCTTGATACTACGCCAATAACTTTATCTTTAATGGTAGCAAGGGCGTCGATAAAATGATTTACCGTTGAGCCAGTACCGACACCAACAATGGTATCTGCTTCGATATAGTCTAGGGCTTTTATTGCTGCCGCTTTTTTCATGTCATCTTGAGTCATAATAGGCCTGTTTTAAATAAAAAAATTAGCTATCAGTAAGAGATAGCTATCAGTTGTAAGCTTTCTGTAAAATATAGTAATCAGTGGTTAGCTTTCAGTTTTAAGCGGTCAGCTGTCAGTACAATATAGTGATCAGTTAAAAGTAATAAGTGATTAGCATTCAGTAAGATGTAGTTATAAATCAAAAGAAGTTTTCGAGCTATATTTTAACTATGTCTGTAGTAACTTACTGAAAGCTGAGAGCTAAAAACTAACAGCTATCTCTTAACTATGTCTTTGTAACTCACTGAAAGCTGAAAGCTAAAAACTGACAGCTATCTCTTAACTATCTATGGTCAGTATTATAACAAGCGTATCGAATTAATCAGATTTTATTTATGGCTATCAAACTTATATTGTCTTGTTGGCGTAATAATTTCAGGTAGCGGAATATCCCACAGTTGTGCGGGAATAGCGTCTATTAATTGGATGTCATGCGCTAAGCCTATTGGATAAGGCTTTGTTAACTTGCTTGGTGCAACGTTAAGCGGTTGATTCTGATGGCGGTATTGTTGATACCATGATGCTAAGGTTCTATCGTAGAATCCGCCGCCCATGCCTAAACGATTACCTAATGGGTCAAACGCAACCAAGGGGGTAAAAATAATATCTATTTCGCCAATAGTTTTAATCAAACGCACGTCAAGTTTAGGTTCTAAAATGCCATAGTTATTTTTTTTCATGACACTGTTTTCATCATAATGGAGAAACAATAACTGCCCATGACTAAAAGGATGAATAACAGGTAAGTAGGTCTTTTTGTTGTTTTGCCAACACCATTTTATAAAGGGCATAGCATCAAGCTCACTGTCATTGGCTAAATAAAGCGCAATATTTTTTGCCGCTAGCACATCTCTACGGGCACTGAGTTGAATGAGTAAATCATCGGAGAACTGTTGTTGCTCAACCTCACTAAGACTTTGGCGTTTAGTCCTAAGTGATTTTCTTATTTCATTTCGTGTAGACATCATCAATAGCGTTTTCTCATTAGGGTATGTGTGCGCTGTGGAGGCATCGCATAAATGCGAACGACAAAAAATAAGGCGCTGCAGATAGCTGTTTGCCATCTTGTTAATTGTTTGCTTAACAGTTGACGGACTAAAGTCCGACCTACAAAACAATTGCTTAACATTTACATTATCACCTTTAGGCCCGATGTAGGTTGGACTTTAGTCCAACAAGTTTCAAAAGGCAGCTTTCAGTTTGAAGTTTTTAGCTGTCAGATTTAAAGAAAATAGCTTTTAGTTTATTTGTCTGTTTGGTTTTATGCCACTAGGTTTTGTATTCGCTTTAAGGTTGACGGACTAAAGTCCGACCTACAAAACAATCGCTTAACATTTACATTATCACTTTTAGGCTCTATGTAGGCCCGATGTAGGTTGGACTTTAGTCCAACAGGTTTTAAGCATTAACTATCTTAATCAGTCCCTTTGACAGACTGAAGTTCGGCCGACAGAACGTTTGCTCAACCATCAACCAAGAACTCTAATATTTTACTGAAAGCTGACAGCTATTTTCTTTTACTGATAGCTTAAACATTTCTTTTACTGATAGCTTAAACATTTCTTTTACTGACAGCTTAAACAATTTTCATAGACAAAAAAATAGCCAACATCTAGTTGGCTATTTTTACTGTTAATTATTCAAAATAATTATGCAGTAGATGTTGTGCTTTTACCTTTAACTGGCGATGAAGTGTCATCTTCTTCTGTTTCTAGCGCTTCCCAGAATCTAGATTTCAAGCCAATGAGTAAAATAATAATACCAATACCAATACTAAATAGACTGATTTGAATATATAAGGCTGGAATTTGTTCAACGTTGTTTGGATCGTAATTACCAGCAAGCAAACCAGAAATAATATTACCAATTGAATAGGTTAAAACAAATACACCCATCATTTGGCCAGCAAATCTTCTCGGTGATAATTTACTTACGGCACTTAAGGCGATAGGACTTAAGCATAACTCACCCACTGTGTGTAAAAAGTAAGTGGTAATTAACCAACCGGGCGCAACTTGTAAGCCACTCGCTGCATATTGTGCGGCAAAAAACATCACGATAAAGCCACTGGCCATAATAATTAAGCCAACAGCACATTTAATGCCGTATGCCGGTGTAACCATTCTTTGACCTAATTTAATCCAAAATGCGGCGAAAAAAGGTGATAGCAAAACAATAAACATAGCATTAGAAAACTGAAACCATGCCGTTGGAATTTCAAACGAACCTATCATACGGTCAGTGTAATCACGAGCGAATAAGTTTAATGATGAGCCGGCTTGTTCAAAGCCAGACCAGAAAAAAGCTGAGGCAATACAAATTAATAATAGTGCCCAAAGTTTTTTCTTTTCATTGCCGGTTAAGTCACTAAAAAAGTAAATAATGGCATAATAAATAACAAAAATTAAGGTAAATGCTATTGCGACATATTGTGCTGTGGCAATAGGGTCTATCACCACAATACCTTCAAAGGTTAAAACAGTGACCACTGCAATGGCGACTAGCGAAGCGGCTATAATTATCCAGCTAGTGCGTTGACCTTTTGCTGATAAAGGTGCAACCGGTTTTGCGCCAACACCTTCTAATTTTGGTGTGGTAATTTTATATTGAATAAGGCCTGCTGCCATGCCTATTGCGGCTGCACCAAAGGCATAATGCCAACCAAAATCTGAAGCTAAATAACCACAAACTAAATAGCCAATGAAAGAACCTAAGTTAATGCCCATGTAATAAATAGCATAACCACTATCACGGCGCTTATCATTTTCACTATATAATTGGCCAACCATAGCGCCAATATTAGGCTTTAATAAACCCGTACCTAAAATAACTAAGATCAAACCAATAAAGAATGTTTTGTCATTTGGGATAGCTAAAACTATGTGGCCAAACATGATGATAATGCCGCCATACCAAACCGCTCTTTGCCCACCCAGTAATCTGTCTGCTATCCAACCGCCTGGCAAGCCCATAAAATAGACGGTACCCGTATATAAACCATAAATAGCGGTTGCCGATGCAATAGTTAATGCTAAGCCGCCTTCTTGTAAGGTTGCGGTCATAAAAAGAACAAGCAAGGCGCGCATGCCGTAATAACTCATGCGTTCCCACATTTCTGTGACGAAAAGTGTTTTTAATCCGCCTGGATGGCCATAAAAAGCCTCTGAATTTGGGGTACTCATATAAAATCCTCGATAGGTAATACCAAACACGGTTTAAAATTATTATTGTTTCAACATGAATATATATCGGGTTGAACGTGCTCAGATAAATTAAAAGTTTTATTAATCAACCCGCTTTATACCTTTGGTAGCATCGAAAGGCAAGTAAGCGCGGTTAATCTTTATGTTAATGAATGTAAAGTTATATCAAACCAATTGATTTTGCTGCCGACACACTTTAATTAGGAGGTTAATTTCAAGGCACAATAGCATAATTTTGTAGGTCGGACTTTAGTCCGTCAGCTGTATAGCGGGCTATTAACGAAATGGGGTAACAAACATTTGCAGTTGGCATTATTATTTGTCGTTCGCATTTATGCGAAAACAGTTAAATTTCATTTAACTTGATGGACTAAAGTCCAACCTACATCGAGCTTACGGGTGATAATGTAGATTTAGGCGATTGTTTTGTAGGTCGGACTTTAGTCCGTCAGCCGTTTAGTGACGCATAGCGTAATGATTAAGAACCAGACAAGTATAATGAAAGCTGTTTCACTTCAAACTGACAGCTAATAACTTAAGGGCTTGTTTACTCAAAGCTGTTTCTTTAACTGACAGCCATCTCTTTTATCTCTTATATCTTAATGAGTAACGCATAATATACTGTACTTAAAAAGTTACTTTAATCAAAGTAAACTTACTGATAGACTCGCCTGTGATTTACTTAAAATTAACTTTTTATTAACTTTTAGTTGAGGTTGATTTCTGTCCCCTCCGTATACACAGGAAAAACATGTGCCAATGATTTACTTTATCCGTCAACTGACAAGCCTTTTGGTAGTTTTTACACTCTCCTTTAGTGCTATCGCAGCGCAAATTAGCCCACAGCAAATAGAGCAATTTAAAAATTTACCTAAATCTCAGCAGCAGTCATTAGCACAAAGCATGGGTGTTGATCTTAATGCCGTTATGGGACAAATATCGGGTAGCAACCAACAAACACAATTATCATCTACACCCGTTGTGCCAAGATCTACAGTTGAAAATAAAATGGTAGGGCAAGCAGAGGTTATTGAGTTTGAAAGTGACACTGAATTATTTAAGCCACTAACAAGATTTGGTATGGAGGTTTTTGCCAATGCGCCAAGTACGTTTACCCCCACCATGGATATTGCCATTCCTGAACACTATATCCTAGGCGTTGGTGACCAATTATCGATACAAATGTATGGTAAAGAAAATGCTGAATACATACTGCCAATAACGCGAGAGGGCAATATACTTATCCCTAATATTGGACCAGTGAAAATTGTTGGTTTAGCGTTTGGCGAGATGAAAAAATTTCTAGCTGAAAGAATTCAACAACGTATTTTGGGGGTAAACGTGGTGGTTAGCTTAGCTGAATTACGTTCAATGCGTATTTTTGTTTTAGGTGACGCCTACAAACCAGGCCCTTACACGCTTAGTTCACTTTCAAGTGTTACACACGCTATTTTTGCTGCCGGTGGGGTTAGCGATATTGGCTCATTACGCAATATTGAAGTAAAACGCGCGGGCAAAATAGTACAAACTGTTGATTTATACGACCTGCTCATAAACGGTGATTCTTCAAGCGACATTTTGTTGCAATCTGGCGACGTGGTTTTCATTCCAACTCAAAGTAAAAATGTTTCAATACGAGGTGAAGTTAGGCGTCCCGCTATATACGAACTAAAGGCCGGCGATAACTTCAATCAAATTATTGAAATGGCTGGTGGTTTATTACCGTCTGCCTATCCGCAATCAACCATGGTAGAACGCTATAATCAAGACAGCTTACTTAGCATCATTAATATTGACCTAACGGATAGTAAAGCGCGTAAACAATTACTGAAAAGTGGTGATTATATTCGGGTGTTAAAAAGCTCGGGTATATATGAACAATCAATTACCGTTATCGGCGCCGTGACACGTCCTGGAAAATATCAATGGCAACAAGGTCTTAAAATAGCTGATTTGTTGCCCAGTTTAGATTCTCATATCTTGCCTTCTGCCGATTTAAGTTATGGCTTAATTGTGCGTCAAAAAGACCAAGCCAGAAATATAGAAGTATTACAATTTAATTTAGCCAAGGCGCTTAATAAATCAACACCTAACCCAGTTGATAATCTTGCCTTATTACCTAACGACAAACTATTGATATTTGCTAATGTTACTAAGCAGTTGGATAAAAAAATATCACTAGATCAATTGGCTTTTACCCAAGAGCAACTTTTTGCCAAAGAGCGACAGCAGGCTAAAACGTCACATAAAGAAAAATTGTTTTGGGACAAATATGGCGGCAGTTCATCACAATATGCAACAGACACTGATGCAACTGAAGAAGCAGGGCGTTTAGCCAATCAATCTTTAGTGCAGATGACCAATAGTAGTGTAGACCAGGAAGTCGATATTCGTGCAATGGGTTTGTTTTCTCGCCCTCGTTTGTTAGCGCCAGTGCTAACAAAGTTACGTCAACAAGGCGCCTCTGGCCAACCCATTCAACTGATTGAAGTAGATGGCCAAGTCAAATTCCCTGGTGTTTATCCGCTAGCGAAAAATGCAAAAGTAAGTGATTTATTAGCCGCAGCTGGTGGCGTAAATGAGTCTGCTTACTTAGCGCGAGCAGAAGTGACTCGTAATACACTTACCGTGGCAGGTGCGACAAAAATTTCTTTAGATGTCGACCTAGGCTTAGCCTTAAAAGGAGATGAAATTTTCGATATTGCTTTGCAAAGTAAAGATAGACTAAACGTGCATAAAATTCCCGCCTGGAGTGAAAACCATGTGGTTGAATTACGAGGTGAGTTTGTCTTTCCTGGCAAATATACCATTCGTCGCGGTGAAACCATAGCTGACTTAGTTAGTAAGGCCGGCGGTTTAACCCAATATGCTCACCCTGATGCGTCAGTGTTTACTCGCATAAAGTTAAAAGAACTTGAAAAGCAAAACCTAGTTAAGCTTGCTGGTGACCTACGTATTGAAATGGCCTCTAAATCATTAACCGAACAAGGTACTTCAGCTTCTTACGACGATGCCCAAAAACTACTGGCTGATATTACTAATCTAGATCCAATCGGGCGTTTAGTGATTAATCTTCCCAGTTTAATGGCTTCAAATAATAATGATGTGTTACTAGAGGGCGGTGACGTACTTTATGTGCCAACTAAGAACAACTCCATTAATGTTATTGGCCAAGTTCAGGTGGGCTCATCACATTTATATGACAATGCCATGACGACCGAAGACTATATCGAGCAAAGTGGTGGCATTAAAAAACGTGCTGACGCCGAGCGTATTTATGTTATCTCGGCCAGTGGTAGTATTAAAATGGTTGAAGAAAGTAACTGGTTTTCTGGCGCAGAAGACGCCTTGTTAAAACCAGGCGATACCATCGTAGTGCCATTAGATTCTGAATATATGAATGATCTAACATTATGGTCAACAGCCACACAAATTATTTATAACTCTGCTGTAGCAGTAGCAGCAATAAACGGTATTTAACCTGATGGACTAAAGTCCAACCTACATAGAGCCCACAGGTGACAATGTAGCGTTGGGCAATTGTTTATGTAGGTCGGACTTTAGTCCGTCAACTGTTCAGTGGCCTATTAACGAGATGGAGTAACAAACATTTGCAGTTGACATTATTTTTTGTCGTTCGCATTTATGCGAAAACAGTTAAATTTCATTTAACTTGATGGACTAAAGTCCAACCTACATAGAGCCCACAGGTGATAATGTAGATTTAGGTGATTGTTTTGTAGGTCGGACTTTAGTCCGTCAACTGTTCATCGGCCTATTAACGAAATGGGCCAACAAACATTTGCAGTTGGCATTATTATTTGTCGTTCGCATTTATGCAAAAACAGTTAAATTTCATTTAACTTGATGGACTAAAGTCCAACCTACATAGAGCCCACAGGTGACAATGTAGCGTTGGGCAATTGTTTATGTAGGTCGGACTTTAGTCCGTCAACTGTTCAGCGGCCTATTAACGAGATGGAGTAACAAACATTTGCAGTTGGCATTATTTTTTGTGGTTCGCATTGATGCGAAAACAGTTAAATTGCATTTAACTTGATGGACTAAAGTCCAACCTACATAGAGCCCACAGGTGACAATGTAGATTTAGGCGATTGTTTTGTAGGTCGGACTTTAGTCCGTCAACTGTTCAGCGGCCTATTAACGAGATGGAGTAACAAACATTTGCAGTTGGCATTATTATTTGTCGTTCGCATTTATGCGAAAACAGTTAAATTTCATTTAACTTGATGGACTAAAGTCCAACCTACATCAAGCCTACGGGTGATAATGTAGGTTTAGGCGATTGTTTTGTAGGTCGGACTTTAGTCCGACAACTGTTCAGCCGGCTATTAACGAAATGGGCCAACAAACATTTGCAGTTGGCATTATTATTTGTCGTTCGCATTTATGCGAAAACAGTTAAATTTCATTTAACTTGATGGACTAAAGTCCAACCTACATAGAGCCCACGGGTGATAATGTAGATTTAGGCAATTGTTTTGTAGGTCGGACTTTAGTCCGTCAACTGTTCAGCGAATACAAAACGTAGTGGGATAAGGCCAAACTGACAGCTGTCTTTTAAAACCTGATGATAAAAATATCAACCGACAAGTAAACTTTAAACAGAAGGCTTTATTCTACTAACAGCTAATAACTTAAAACTTTTTTAATAACCGCTATTAAAGGCAAAGGATTACCAAAATGATACGTGATTTAAATGATGTAAAAATAGCCGTAATAGGCTTAGGCTATGTTGGTTTACCACTGGCAGTAGAGTTTGGAAAAAAATATCAAACCTTAGGTTTCGATATCAATCAAGCACGTATTACCGAATTAAATAATGGCACAGACAGTACCCTTGAGGTTAGCGATGAAGAATTAGCTGAAACAACCAACCTAAGTTATGCTTGCCAACCCGAAGACTTGAAAAACTCCAACGTTTATATCGTTACCGTACCAACACCTATCGACCAGCATAAACAGCCCGATTTAACACCATTACTTAAAGCCAGCGAAATGTTAGGTAAAGTGATCAGTAAAAACGACATTATTATTTATGAGTCGACAGTTTACCCAGGTGCAACTGAAGAAGCTTGTATTCCCGTAGTCGAAAAAGCATCGGGTTTAGTGTACAACAAAGACTTTTATGCGGGTTATTCACCTGAACGTATTAACCCCGGCGACAAAGAGCACAGAGTCACCAATATTTTAAAAGTCACCTCTGGCTCAACACCTGAGGTAGCGACAATTGTAGACAACCTATATCGCTCTATTATCATTGCAGGCACCTATAAGGCGAGTTCAATCAAAGTTGCAGAAGCAGCAAAAGTTATTGAAAACACACAACGCGACGTTAACATTGCCTTAATTAACGAGCTGTCTATTATATTTAACAAACTCAATATCGACACCTTAGAAGTACTTGAAGCTGCGGGCACCAAATGGAATTTTCTGCCCTTTCGCCCCGGTTTAGTCGGTGGTCATTGTATTGGTGTTGATCCCTACTACTTAACACATAAAGCGCAATCAGTAGGTTATCATCCTGAAATGATACTCGCTGGTCGGCGTTTAAATGACGGCATGGGCGCTTATGTTGTCTCTCAGTTAGTCAAAAACATGCTACACAAACGTATTCAGGTAGAAGGTGCCAATGTGTTAATTATGGGCCTGACCTTTAAAGAAAACTGTCCTGATTTACGCAATACCAAAATTGTTGATATCGTCAGCGAGCTCAAAGAATACAACATGAATGTTGATATTACCGACCCCTGGTGTTCAAGCGAACAAGCCGAACACGAATATAATTTAAGCCTGACAGAAAAACCCGAAGCTGGTCATTACGACGCTATTATTTTGGCGGTAGCCCATAATCAATTTAAAAGCTTAGGTGTTGACGAAATTCGCAAACTAGGTAAACAACACCATGTACTTTATGACCTAAAATATATACTACCAAAAGAGTCAGTAGACATGCGTTTATAGCGTAGCGGATAAATCAGCAATATAGAACTTACGGGTGATAATGTAGATTTAGGCGATTATGTTGTAGGTCGGACTTTAGTCCGTCAACCGTACAGCGGGCTATTAACGAGATGGGCCAACAAACATTTGCAGTTGGCATTATTCCGAAAACAGTTAAATTTGATTTAACCTGACGGACTAAAGTCCAACCTACATAGAGCCCACGGGTGAAAATGTAGGTTGAGGCAATTGTTTTGTAGGTCGGACTTTAGTCCGACAACCGTACAGCAGGCTATTAACGAGATGGGCCAACAAACATTTGCAGTTGGCATTACTCCGAAAAAAGTTAAATTTCATTTAACTTGATGGACTAAAGTCCAACCTACATCAAGCCCACGGGTGATAATGTAAATTTAGGCGATTGCTTTGTAGGTCGGACTTTAGTCCGTCAACCGTACAGCGGGCTATTAACGAGATGGGCCAACAAACATTTGCAGTTGGCATCACTCCGAAAACAGTTAAATTTCATTTAACCTGATGGACTAAAGTCCAACCTACATCGAGCCTACCGGTGAAAATGTAGATTTAGGCAATTGTTTTGTAGGTCAGACTTTAGTCCGTCAACCGTGCAGCGGGCTATTAACTAAATTAGCCAATGCCAAAGCTTTAATAAATTATAAAACATGGAGGTTTTATGTCATGGTCTGATTTGCGTAAAGGCCGTTATTCACATGAGCAAGGTGAGTATTTTGTTACTTTCAATACCCAAAACAGAGAACCATATTTTCATGATTTTAATTTGGCCTGTTTGTTTTCTCAGCAAATAATTGTTAATGAAACTAAGCATAATTGTGTATGGCTGGCCTGGGTATTAATGCCTGATCATTTTCATGGCTTATTGCGTTTAAATGCTGATGGTTCAACACTACCTAATGTTGTTAAGGGTTTAAAGGGAAGTGCTAGCTTTATTATTAATAAAGAACGTAATCAGCAAAAGCAATTTTGGCAATCATCGTTTTATGATCGTGCTTTAAGGGTTGATGAAAATAGAAAGAATCTAGCTAGATATATTCTTGCCAATCCATTGAGAAAAAGATTAGTGAATAATATTGCTAATTATTCTTTTTGGAATTCAGTATATTTGTAGGTCACTGTTTATATAAAAGTTAAACTTTATTGAACCTGATGGACTAAAGTCCAACCTACATCGAGCCTACGGGTGATAATATAAATTTAGGTGATTATCTTGTAGGTCGGACTTTAGTCCGTCAACCGTGCAGCGGGCTATTAACGAGATTGGCCAACAGGTATTTACAGCGTATTATTTTTTGCAGTTGGTATTATTCCGAAAGAAGTTAAATTTTATTTAACTTGATGGACTAAAGTCCAACCTACATAGAGCCTACAGGTGACAATGTAAATTTAGGCAATTGTTTTGTAGGTCGGACTTTAGTCCGTCAACCGTGCAGCGAATACAAAGCGGAGTAGGATAAAGCCAAATAAAAAAGTAATCTAAAAGCTATTTTTTATAACTGACAGCTATTTTTAAAACCTGATGGACTAAAGTCCACCCTACATCAAGCCTACAGGTGACAATGTAGATTTAGGCGATTGTTTTGTAGGTCGGACTTTAGTCCGTCAACCGTACAGCGAATGCAATAAAACTTAATATTTAAAACTTAATATTCAAAACTAAATGGAAGTAATAATGTCAAAATATGAAGAAGTACAAAAGCAGCTTAAGCAAGAACCAAAAGTTTGGCTTGTTACTGGGGTCGCAGGTTTTATTGGCTCAAACCTTCTAGAAACATTATTACTATTAAACCAAAAAGTTATCGGTTTAGACAACTTTGCTACCGGTCACCAACGTAACTTAGACGAAGTGAAATCTGAGGTCTCAGCACAGCAATGGCATAACTTTACTTTTATTAATGGCGATATTCGAAACTTTGACGATTGTCAGCAAGCCTTCACTATTAATAACCTTAACGTTGACTACGTGTTACACCAAGCCGCCCTTGGCTCCGTGCCTCGCTCTATCGCAGATCCTATTTTAACTAACGCGGCCAACATTACCGGTTTTGTGAATATGTTAACCGCCGCAAAAGACGCGAAAGTAGCGACTTTTGTTTATGCCGCATCAAGTTCTACTTACGGCGATCACCCTGCATTACCAAAAGTTGAAGCAAACATTGGTAAGCCATTATCCCCTTATGCCGTGACTAAATATGTTAATGAACTTTATGCTGATGTATTTAATAAAACTTACGGCTTAAATGCCACCGGCCTGCGTTACTTCAATGTATTTGGTAAGCGCCAAGACCCTGATGGTGCCTACGCTGCGGTTATTCCTAAATGGACAGCCGCGATGATAGACAATCAAGACTTATTTGTTAATGGTGATGGTGAAACCAGTCGTGATTTTTGTTTTATCGAAAATGCCGTACAAGCCAATATATTAGCGGCCACAGCGAATGAGCAAGGCAAAAACCAAATATATAATGTCGCGCTAGGGGATAGAACAACACTTAATGAATTATTTTCAAGCTTAGTTGCTGCATTAAACACCAATGAGGTTAGCTATACTAAAACAGCCATATACCAAGAATTTAGAGCGGGTGACGTGCGCCATTCTCAGGCTGATATATCAAAAGCTAAAAAGCTTATTGGTTATCAACCAGCATACCGTATTCAACAAGGCATAAATAAAGCCATGCCGTGGTACATCAAATTTTTAACCAAGCAAACTAAGAAAAATTAAGTAAGCAAAGCAAAACCAAGTAAACAAAGCAGATCAGCAAAATAATTAATTCGCCATATTGAAATTAATTTTTTTGACAAAGAACAGTAATTAAACTACTGTGCAATGCTGATCTGTTAGGTATGTCTTTTAAAGTCAATTTTAAGCAATCTTTCGACTGACTTTATATGGATATAATTAAGCCTTTGTCATTTTTTTATAAAAGCTTATTTGACTATCTAATAATTAAACCATCGCTATAAATTATAGAAGTTAAATAAATCAATGAAGTTATTTTTTGTCAAAATCACACTTGTGTCGTTACTTTTCATCAGTGCCTTTAATGTTCTTTCTGCAGACGTAAGCCAAGCACAAATAGAACAATTTAAACAATTGTCACCGAGTCAGCAAAAAGCCCTCGCGAAAAACATGGGTATTGACATCTCAGCACTAGGTGGCCTTGGCAATAACAGCAAAGCAGCTACGCAGTCATCTCCCTCATTAAATGAACTAGTGCCAGTTAGAAACACACCAATAGATGAAAATGATCCAGCATTAAAATCATCTGACGAAACTTTACCAGGAATTGAGGCCATCAGCCTACAGTTTGAAAAAATTGAAAACACCCTTAGCCTAAAGCCTTTTGGTTACGAGTTATTTGCTGGCGAACCATCAACATTTGCCCCTGTTTCTGACGTACCTATTCCTTCTGAATATGTTTTAGGCCCAGGCGACTCTTTATCTATTCAGCTTTATGGTAAAGAAACCATGAGTTACAACTTACCCATAAACCGTCAAGGCAATGTCGACATTCCTAAATTAGGACCGGTTAATGTAGCAGGGCAAAGTTTTAGTGAAGCAAAAAGTTTAATCACCAGTATTATCGACGAGCGAATATTAGGCGTTAAAAGCAACATATCAATGGGCGAATTACGCTCCATTAAAGTATTTGTATTGGGCGAAGCTTATCGCGCCGCGTCATATACCTTAAGTTCGTTATCAACGGTAACTCAAGCCATATATGCAGCAGGTGGTATTAACGACATTGGCTCATTGCGCAACATTCAAGTAAAACGCCGTGGCAAAGTTATTGCAGAGTTAGACTTATACCAACTGTTATTACAAGGTGATACCTCAGGCGATATCAGTTTAATGGCCGGAGATGTGGTTTTTATACCTACGGTTGGCACAACAGTTGGCATTAAAGGTGAAGTAAGTCGTCCAGCGATTTATGAGCTTAAAAACGAGCAAAGCATAGCTGAGGTCATAAGTTTGGCCGGTGGCGTAAAAGCCACCGCTTATAAGCAAGTAGGAAAAATAGCACGTATCAACAAAAGTGGCTTACGTTCAGTGCTCAGTGTTAACTTACTGACCGGCCAAAATAGCCAAGTTAAAAATGGTGACACCATAGAAGTGGCCTCAGTGTTATCAACACTAGAGCAAAGCATTACCGTAAAAGGCCATATTCAACGTCCCGGTATTTATGGTTGGTATAAAAACATCAAATTAAGCGATATTCTTCGCAGTATTAATGACTTTAAAGCCCAACCTGATCTTGAATACATTTTAATTACCCGTAAAAACCCTATTACCGGCAAATTGACTAGCTATAACGTCAATTTTGCTGATTATATAAAAAGTCAGCAAGCTTCGTCAGACTTTGTTTTACAGGCAGAAGACACCGTTTACGTATTTAACAAACAAAGAAATCGTAGCGAAAGCTTAGAACCTTTGCTTGAGGTGCTAAAAGCACAAACTCAATTGGCAGAGCTTGCCACTATTGTTAGCGCAAAAGGCGCGGTGCGTAATCCTGGCGATTATCCGCTAACGGTAAACGCCACAGTTAATGACTTACTCAATGCGGCTATGGGTTATACACGAAACTCTGAATTAGAATATGCTTTACTCGCCAGAAAAGACAAACAACTAAATACCAGTGTGCTTTACATCGATCTAACCAGTGCCACCGCGAAGAATATTTCACTAACCGCGCTTGACCGATTATTTTTGTTTGACCGCAACAAGCCACGTACTGAATTACTTGAGGGATTAATTACTGAATTGCGCCAACAAGCTGACAAGTCAAAGGCACAAAACGTAGTTAGCATCACCGGCGATGTGCATTTTCCGGGGCAATACCCTTATGTTATCAACATGACCAGTAATGAGTTGATTAATTTAGCCGGTGGCTTGAAAGAGTCTAGCTACTTGGTTAATGCAGACTTAGTGCGCTTTAATCATGACGGGATAGAAAATGCTGAAATTAGCCATCAAAATATTAATCCAGCGAGTCAGTTTATACTGCAATCACTTGATAACTTGCACATTAAACGCATACCTGATTGGCAAGAAAAGCGAGAAATTGAATTAACCGGCGAAGTGGTTTTTCCCGGTAGTTATATTATACAAAAAGGTGAAACCTTAAATAATGTTATACAGCGCGCTGGCGGTTTAACAACAGAGGCTGATGCCTCGGCGGCAATTTTTACCCGAGCCGCGCTTAAAAAGCAAGAAGCTGAAAAAATAGCACAGTTGCAAGCACAGTTAGAAAGTGAAACAGCGCAAATAAAATTAACTGATGATGAAGCGGGCAGCGCTGAACTGACCGAATCATCAGCCTTGTTAACTCAATTAAATTCGGCTGAAGCCATTGGCCGCTTAGTAATTGACTTACCACAAGTATTAAGCAATAACCTAGCCGATATTCGCTTAGATGACGGCGATGTTTTGTATATACCCAAAACACGAGAGTCAATCAGCGTAATAGGCGAAGTGCAATATGCAACATCACACTTGTATGAAAACGGTGTTGATTTTAACGATTATATTAACCGCTCAGGTGGCTTAAAAACCCGTGCTGACCAAGAACGTATTTATATTATCAAAGCCGATGGCACAGTGCAGTTAGCAAGTAATAACAACAACTGGTTTTCAAGCCAAGCTGATATGTTAGCACCAGGCGATACCATAGTAATACCGCTAGATTTAGAATATAAAGACAGCCTAAGCCTTTGGTCGGCAGTAACACAAATAATTTATAATTCAGCCGTAGCGGTTGCAGCCATTGGCAGTTTGTAATGGCTGGTTTGGCGTTTTTATCTGTTTTTGAATAACGGTGAATTGCTGACAATTTCAGAGAGATACTGACGCTATTGCTAGTAATAGCGTCAGCGTCAGTAGCATAATTATTTAATCTCTTGTATTTGACTACCTGTAGGTCGGACTTCAGTCCGACAGCCACAAAATTTAAAACTACCTGTAGGTCGGACTTCAGTCTGACAGCCACAAAACGAACACATAACAAAAAAGGGCAAAATCACAACCAGCCAGTAAACTTAAAAAGGCCAAATGTTTTTGTTCAAATAAAACCAATAAACAACTATTAAAAAATACAGATTTCTTGTTATAATGCGCTCCGCTTGAGCATTTAATGTAAAGTTTCGAATTAATTGCCAATAGGTATAATCAAATGAACGTAAGTGTGAGACATTGTGAAAAGTCATAAATTGCAAGGAAGTACTTCAAAAGAAGTCGACGCAATGAATTCAAACGAATATCATCAGCAACACCTTCCCGAAGACGACGAAATTGACCTAGTAGAGCTTTGGCATGCTATATGGTCAGGCAAACTATTAATTATTGCTATTAGTGGCTTGTTCGCCATTTCATCAATTATCTATGCGATTAACCAACCTAATATTTATAAAGCTACAACCCTATTAGCACCAGCAAGCGAGCAAGGTGGTGCAAGTGGCTTATCTAAAATGGCTGGCCAGTTTGGTGGTTTAGCAAGCCTTGCCGGTATTAACCTTGGCGGCGGCGGCACAGACAAAACAGGCCTAGCGCTTGAAGTATTAAAGTCTCGAGTATTTCTCGAAAAATTCATCAATAAACACCAATTATTAGTGCCTTTAATGGCAGCTAAAAATTGGAATGCTAAAACCAATAGACTGATATTTAATGACGACATTTATAACACGACAACTAAAACATGGGTAAGAGAAGTTAAAGCGCCAAAACAGCCTCAACCTTCTTCATGGAAAGCTTATAAAGCATTTAAAGATATCTTAGCGGTGGCAACGAATAAAGAAACGGGTATGATTACCCTAACTATTGAGCATTACTCACCAGAAATTGCTACGCAGTGGTTGTTATGGCTAGTAAGTGATATCAACGCCGCCATGCGCGAACAAGATAAAGCCGAAGCGCAACGCAGTATTGACTATTTATCTACTAAGCTACAAGAAACTCAACTAGCAGACATGCAAACGGTGTTCTATCAGTTAATTGAGCAACAAACCAAAACCATCATGTTAGCTGAAGTATCACTAGAATATGTGTTAAAAACTATTGACCCTGCTAATGCACCAGAAGAAAAAGCAAAACCAAAACGAGCTTTAATTGTTGTGCTAGGTACTATGTTAGGTGGCATTTTATCGGTGTTAATTGTGTTAGTACGTTACTTTTCTAATAAAGATAATAAAGGTAATAATAAAGACGACATTAACCATTCAAATAGTGCTAACCAAGTTGCTGAGCCAATATCAGGTTCGACTACTGCTGCTCAAGTTTCAGCCAAAGTTACAAGTAAATAGGAGTATATGTAATGATTGTTGCCGCCATAACTGCCTTCTGCTTTGCTTTTATTGCAATAAAAGTGTTCAAACCTATCGCCATTGATGTTGGCTTAGTAGACAAGCCGAATGCACGCAAACACCATAACGGCCAGGTGCCACTGATTGGCGGCATTTCAATATTTGCTGCAGTATTAGCGGCCAGCCTAATTTGGCTGCCTAATACCTTAGAATTACGTATGTACCTAGTTGCCTCAGCGATGATGGTGTTTATTGGCGCATTGGATGATAAATTCGATCTTAAAGTACGCATTCGAATTGTAGGGCAAATTATTATTGCCAGTTTAATGATTTATGGCGTAGGTGGTTATATATCAAACTTAGGTAACTTATTTAGTTTTGGCGATATTGAATTAGGCCCTGTAGGCATCGTATTTACTTATTTTGCCATTATTGTGGTGATTAATGCTTATAACATGGTTGATGGCATTGACGGTTTAATTGGTAGCTTAAGTTTAAATACCTTTACCGCCATTGCGATATTATTTTTAATAAGTGGCAATACGAGCTACTTAAGCTATCCACTAATTTTAGCTACTGCAACCTTGCCTTATTTGATTTTCAATTTAGGTTTTTTTAAAAGTTACAGCAAAAAAATATTTATGGGCGATGCCGGTAGTATGTTCATCGGCCTAAGTGTTATATGGCTATTAACCATTGGTACGCAAGGCGAAAGCGCCTCGTTTAGGCCAGTAACCGCATTATGGATATGTGCCATACCTTTAATGGACATGCTGGCTATAGTTATGCGCAGATACCGCAAAGGTAAGTCTCCTTTCAAGCCAGACCGAGATCATTTACACCACATATTACAACGCGCAGGTTTGTCTTCACGCCAAACACTAGTGGTTATTTCAATAGCTTCAGCACTTATGTCTATATTAGGTGTGTTAGGTGAATATTTTCAAGTACCTGAAAGTATCGAGTTGGCGCTATTTGTGCTGATGTTTATTCTTTATAATAAATATGCTCGGCACTTTAGTTGGAAGTATGATGAGTGAATACTTCAAATAAAAAGAGTGTCTCGATCACAATAAAATTATTTCAGGTCGGTATTACTCTGAGTTTAGGTATTTAAGGTTTTCAACAAGATTATAAGTAAATTAATTAATTCAAGAAGTATAGGAATAGATAATGAGTTTTACATTTGACTCCGTTAAAATCGGTGTTATCGGTCTCGGATATGTGGGATTGCCACTGGCCGTAGAGTTTGGTAAAAGATTCAATACATTAGGCTTTGACATTGATCAAGGACGCGTCTCAGAACTGAAAAAAGGTGTAGATAGAACCTTAGAATGTTCATCAGAAGAGCTAGGGTCTGCTACAAAACTATCCTACAGCGCAATTAAAGAGGATCTGAAGTCGTGTAATATATATATCGTTACTGTTCCGACGCCTATAGATGAACATAAACAACCTGATTTAACGCCATTGATCAAAGCTAGTGAGATGCTAGGTGGTGTTATAGGTAAAAGCGATATCATTGTGTATGAATCAACAGTATACCCGGGTGCAACCGAAGAAGAATGCATTCCTGTCGTTGAACGTGTATCAGGCTTAAAGTTTAACCAAGATTTTTATGCGGGCTACTCCCCAGAACGCATTAATCCTGGCGATAAAGAACATCGTGTAACTAATATTTTAAAGGTAACTTCAGGTTCTACACCTGAAATAGCTGAAAAAATAGATCAACTTTATAAGTCAATTATCACAGCAGGAACTCACAAGGCAAGCACTATAAAAGTTGCAGAAGCAGCAAAGGTAATTGAAAATACGCAAAGAGATGTAAATATTGCTCTTATAAATGAGTTATCAATTATATTTAATAAACTTGGTATTGATACATTAGAGGTGCTTGAAGCTGCTGGGACTAAGTGGAATTTTTTGCCATTCCGACCCGGTTTAGTAGGTGGCCATTGTATTGGTGTTGATCCTTATTATTTAACGCATAAAGCACAATCTGTTGGTTATCATCCAGAGATGATCTTAGCCGGTAGGCGACTAAATGATGGAATGGCTGCATATGTAGTTTCTCAATTGGTTAAGAAAATGCTTAAAAAACGCATTCAAGTTGAAGGTGCTAATGTATTAGTGATGGGACTTACCTTTAAAGAGAATTGTCCTGATCTTCGTAATACTAAAATTGTAGATATTATAAGTGAACTAAAAGAATATAATATCAATACAGATGTTTTAGATCCTTGGTGCTCTAGCGCGCAAGCAGAAGAGGAATACAATTTAAAACTGATAGATAGACCTAAAGAAGCGCACTATGATGCGGTTATTTTGGCAGTATCTCATGCTGAGTTTAAAGCACTAGGCGCTGAAAAAATTAAAGCGCTTGGTAAAGAAAATCATGTAATTTATGACTTAAAGTATATATTACCTAAAGATCAAGTAGATCTGCGATTATAACAAGAAACTGGAATCTCTAATGTTTTTGGTTGAAAGCATTACGATCTTTTGTAGTATATATAGAGTTGCTTAAATACATGACAAAATACCAAAAAATAAAAATCGATTTAAAATCAGAACCTAAAGTATGGTTAATTACAGGTGTCGCTGGATTCATAGGCTCCAACCTCCTTGAGAACTTATTGCTATTAGATCAAAAAATAGTAGGTTTAGATAACTTTGCCACAGGTCATAAACATAACCTTGATGAAGTCAGAGAATTAGTGTCTGATATCCAGTGGAAAAATTTCACTTTTATTGAAGGTGATATACGCGATTATAGTACTTGTGAAAAATCACTAGATAATGTTGATTATGTATTACATCAGGCAGCACTTGGTTCTGTACCGCGTTCAATTGTAGACCCTATTACCACTAATGCAGCAAACATCACGGGTTTCTTGAATATTTTACAAGCATCGAAAGAAGCCAAAGTGAAAAGTTTTACTTATGCTGCAAGCAGTTCTACCTATGGTGATCATCCAGGATTACCGAAAGTTGAAGAACATATAGGTAATCCTTTATCTCCTTACGCAGTAACCAAGTATGTGAATGAATTATATGCAGGTGTATATGCCAAAACCTATGGATTTAAAAGTATAGGTTTAAGGTACTTTAATGTGTTTGGTAAACGTCAAGATCCTGATGGGGCATATGCTGCAGTTATTCCAAAGTGGACTGCAGCGATGATCAGCAATCAAGAATTGTTTATAAATGGTGATGGTGAAACTAGCCGAGATTTTTGTTTTGTTGAAAATGCTGTTCAAGCTAATATTTTGGCGGCTGTTGCCGATGATGCAGGTAAGGATCATGTTTACAATGTAGCTCTTTGCGATAGGACGTCATTAAATTCATTATTTAATAGTTTAAAACTTGCATTGAATGCCAACGACATAAGCTATGACAAACATGCTATCTATAGAGATTTTCGTACTGGTGATGTTATGCACTCACAAGCAGATATTTCTAAAGCTAAGACAAAGTTAGGTTTTGAACCAAAGTATCAAATACAGGAAGGTATAGACAAAGCTATGCCTTGGTATATAAATTTTTTAGGGAATAAATAGTGAAAAATTTTGCATTGATCGGCGCTGCAGGCTATATCGCACCACGTCATATGAAAGCGATTAAAGAAACAGGAAATAATTTAGTTGCTGCATTAGATAAAAATGATTCTGTAGGTGTTATAGATAGTTACTTCCCTGAGGCTGATTTTTTTACTGAATATGAGCGATTTGATCGCCATATAGATTTATTAAAAAGAAGTGGTACCCAAATTGATTACGTAAGTATAGCGACACCTAATTACTTACATGACTCCCATATTCGGTTCGCATTAAGAAACAATGCCCATGCCATTTGTGAAAAACCCCTAGTATTAAATCCGCATAATATTGATGCATTAGAAGTTGTTCAAGAAGAAACCGGCAAACAAGTTTATAATATTCTTCAACTTCGTTTACATCAAAGTATCATCGATCTTAAAGCTTATGTTGCAGATGAAATTGCCAAAAATCCAGGTAAAGTCTTTGATGTTGATTTGACTTACTTGACCAGTCGTGGACATTGGTATTTTACTTCTTGGAAAGGTGATGACAATAAGTCTGGTGGTATCGCAACTAACATTGGTGTTCATTTTTATGACATGTTGGGGTGGGTGTTTGGTGAGCTTAAAAAAAATGAAGCTCATCTAAAGCAGCAAGATAGTAGTGCTGGTTATTTAGAGTTTAAACACGCCAAAGTGCGTTGGTTTTTATCAGTTAATTATGATTATATCCCTGAAGAAATTAAAGCTTCAGGCCAAAGAACCTATCGGTCAATCACTGTTGATGGTAATGAAATTGAGTTCTCAGGCGGTTTCACTGATTTGCATACAAAAAGTTACGAACATATTTTGCATGGCGGTGGTTTTGGTTTGGAAGAAGCTCGTAAAAGTATCGATATTGTAAGTAGTATTCGTAATCAAGATATCGTGACAAATACGTCTGATATTCATCCTTTTGTAAGTCAAGTTTTAAGCAAATAAGAGTACTGTAATGGCGACATATTATAAACATGAAACTGCCATCATTGATGATGGAGCTGTAATCGGCGATGACTCAAGAGTATGGCATTTTGCACATGTTTGTGGACAAGCTCAAATTGGAACGGGAGTGTCTCTTGGGCAAAATGTTTTTGTAGGGAATAAAGTTACCATTGGTAATAAATGCAAAATTCAAAACAACGTTTCAGTTTATGACAATGTTCATCTCGAAGATGAAGTTTTTTGTGGCCCAAGTATGGTATTCACTAATGTCTATAATCCACGTTCTGGTGTAGAACGTAAAGATCAATACCTAGATACCATCGTTAAAAAAGGCGCAACATTAGGTGCTAATTGCACCATTGTTTGCGGCGTCACGATCGGCGAATATGCTTTTGTTGGTGCGGGTGCTGTAGTTAATAAAGATGTAAAGGCTTATGCTCTTATGGTCGGTGTTCCTGCTAAACAAATTGGCTGGATGAGTCAGTACGGTGAACAACTTGATTTACCTGTTGAAGGTGAAGGTGAAATTACCTGTCAACATACGAGTGCTACTTACCAGTTGACAAATAATCAACTAATAAAAATACCTGAGTAAACGTGATGCAATTCATTGATCTACAAGCACAGTACCAACATTTAAAAACTCGTATAGATAAGCGTATTCAAACGGTATTAGACCATGGTAACTATATCATGGGGCCAGAAGTACAAGAGCTAGAAGAAAAACTTGCTGAATACGTAGGCGTTAAACACGCAATAACTTGTGCTAATGGCACTGATGCTTTGACTTTAGCTATGATGGTTTTAGATATAAAAGCAGGAGATGCAGTTTTTTGTCCAACATTTACTTTTTTCGCAACTGCAGAAACGATAGCCTTTGCTAATGCAACACCCGTATTTGTCGACTCCGACGCAGAAACATTTAATATTTGCCCTATTGATTTGGAAAAAAGAATTAATAAAACGATTGCCGAAGGTAAGTTGATTCCCAAGGCGATAATTGCGGTTGATTTGTTTGGCTTACCGGCTAATTATCCTGAGATAGAAAAAATCGCCACTAAATATGGTTTAAAACTAATTGAAGATGCTGCCCAAGGTTTTGGTGGCGCCATTCATGGTAAAAAAGCGGGGAGTTTTGGTGATATTGCTACCACAAGCTTTTTTCCTGCTAAGCCATTGGGATGTTATGGAGATGGTGGTGCTATTTTTACCAATAACGACGAATATGCCGAATTAGTACGTTCATATCGTGTACACGGGAAAGGGCAAGATAAATATGACAACGTAAGAATAGGTATTAATAGTCGATTAGATACTATTCAAGCGGCAATATTACTAGAAAAATTAGCGGAATTTCCAGTTGAACTTATCAGTAGAAATAAAGTTGCTAAAAAATATCAAAATGAATTAAAAGATAAATTTAAAACGCAACAAGTAGCAGAAGGATATATGAGTTCGTGGGCTCAATATACGGTTACAGATGAAAACCGGAACGGCGTTATGGCTGCCTATAAGGAAAAAGGTATCCCAACAGCTATATATTATGAGACTTGTATGCATCAGCAAACGGCGTTCAAAAAGTTAGGTTATAAAATTGGTGATTTTCCTACTGCAGAGCTTTTGTCTAAAAGTGTATTTAGTTTACCAATGCATCCCTATATAGCAATTTAAGTTTTACTAGCCAAGTTAAGAAAGAAATATTTTAATGAAAAAATCATTTAAGAATAAAGTGTTACATATTTGTAATGATTCACAGATCATGAGTAAATATTCAGATTTTATTGTTGATAATATTGATTATGACGATTGTGTTTTTTTTATTGGAAGGACTAAATATAAACATCCAATGAATTCTGCTTTACCAATATTAACTACTAGTAATGTTATAGATATAATGAATGCAATATTCAACTCAAAAAAAATAATAATACATGGCTTATGGAACCAACAACTGTTGCTCATATTGTCATTGTTTCCTTCTTTATTGAAAAAATGTTACTGGGTAATGTGGGGAGGTGACTTTTATCGTTTCAATAAACCATTTACCACGTTAAAATCACGCTTTTTTGAATTTTTAAGACACAATGTAATCAAAAAAATGGGATATCTGATTAGTTATATACCGAAAGACATAGAATTTGTTAGAAAACGTTATGGTTCAAAAGGGGTCTATCAAGAATGTATAATGTACCCGAGCAATACATTTAAAAACTTTACTGTTACGAAGAATATGAATGACGACATTAACATTCAAGTTGGTAATTCAGCTGATCCCTCAAATCAACATACCTACATATTAGATAAGCTGGCTTTATGTAATCAAAACAACCTTAATATTAATATTCCTCTATCATATGGCGATAAAAAGTATGCCGAAGTTATAGATCGATATGCATGCAAGTTATTTCGAGATAGATATCTTGGGCTAAAGGAATTAATGACTTTTGATGATTATACCAAATGGCTAGCGAACATCGATATTGCTATCTTTGCACATGAACGACAACAAGCTATGGGAAATATCATTACATTATTAGGTTTAGGGAAAAAAGTTTTTGTTAGGCGAGATACAGCACAGTATGAACTCTTTATTAGCCTTGGTATTTATATACACAGTATTGATGATTGCGATATAGCTACTATCACCGATATAAATGAAGTTGAAAATAAAATAAATAGCAAGATTGTTGAAGATTATTTCTCAGTAATTAAGTTGATAGCCCAGTGGAAGCATATTTTGGTGTAACAATATTATGAAGTTATATTTTTATTTACTTGGTCAAAAAGGTTTTAACGTTATAGAAAGTGTTATAAATACACTTGGTCCTAATTGCATTTTTCATGTAGTGATTGCAAAAGATGCTAATGTAAAACATGATTATTTTTATGAAATAAGTAGCCTTTGTAACTTGCACAATATTAACTATTCAGAAAGAGGTGCCGTAACTAAAGTTCCAATTGACAATGCTAATTGGGCTTTTGCCGTAGGCTGGCGCTGGTTGATTCGTGATTGCAATAATTTGATTGTCTTACATGATTCATTACTCCCAAAGTATAGGGGTTTTTCCCCTCTGGTTAATATGTTACTTAATGAAGAAAAAGAAATTGGTGTAACAGCTTTAATTGCATCAAATGAATTTGATCGCGGGGATATATTGGGACAAAAGTCAGTTGAAATTTCTTATCCTATTAAAATCAAAGACGCTATAGATAAAGTATCTACTTTGTATGCACAATTAGCAACTGAGATTTGTCATAAGTTATTATCAGGGCTAGAGCTTGAAAAATTCTCTCAAAATGAGAGTGATGCTACATATTCTATTTGGCGATCTGAAGATGACTATTTAATCGATTGGGGAATGGGGGCTATTTTTATTAAACGGTTTGTTGATTCAGTGTCTTACCCTTATTCAGGAGCAGCTACGTTTATTCGTAAACAGAAAGTTAGGGTTTTAGAATCAGAAGTTTATGCTGATGTTCATATAGAGCACCGCAAGGCCAATATAGGTAAGATTTTGTTTTTTAAAGATAATAATCCAGTTGTTATTTGTGCAGATGGTTTGCTTGAATTAAAGTTAGTCGAGTCAACTTCAAATGTAGCCATAAAAAAATTTTCATTCCGTACTAAGTTTACAACAGGGCAGCCGTAAATATGATCTTATTTAATAAACCACCTTATACAACTAATGAAGAGCAATATGTTCTCGACTCTATGCAAAGCGATAAAATTTCAGGGGACGGGAAGTACACTGTTCTTTGCCATGAATGGTTTGAAGATCAGCTGAATTGTGACAAAGCACTATTGACACCTAACTGCACTCAAGCACTAGAAATGGCGGCGATACTAATAGATATAAAACCTGGCGATGAGGTGATTATGCCAAGTTACACATTTGTAAGTACTGCTAATGCATTTGTACTTCGTGGGGCAAAAATAGTTTTTGTAGATATCCGCCCAGATACTATGAATATAGATGAAATGCTTATAGAGCAAGCTATTACTAAAAAGACTAAAGCAATTGTACCTGTCCATTATGCCGGTGTAGCATGTGAAATGGATGTTATTATGGCGTTAGCTTCAAAGTATAGCTTATATGTAATTGAAGATGCAGCACAAGGCATGATGTCAACATACAAAGGAAGACCACTAGGCACCATTGGCCACCTGGGGGCGTATAGTTTTCATGAGACTAAAAATTACACAAGTGGTGGTGAAGGTGGCTTACTTATAATTAATGATAGTTCGTTTGTAAAACGTGCTGAAATTATTCGAGAAAAAGGTACCAACAGAACACAGTTTTTTAGAGGAATGGTTAATAAATACCAATGGGTAGATATGGGCAGTAGTTACCTGCCTAGTGAATTGCAAGCAGCATATTTATGGGGCCAGCTCGAAAAATCACAAGATATCAACAATAGTAGGTTAAATTCGTGGAGTATTTATAAGGGTGCTCTGGAAGGATTGGCTTCTAAAGGTTACCTAGAACTACCAACCATACCTGAAGGTTGTATCCATAACGCGCATATGTTTTATATTAAAGTTTCAAATTTAACCGAGCGTTCAGAACTAATAGAGTACCTTAAAGATAATGATATAATGGCTGTTTTTCATTACGTTCCTTTGCATAGTTCACTGGCAGGAAATAACTACTCTTCATTTTATGGTGATGATAAATTTACTACAAATGAAAGTGAAAAATTAATTAGGTTACCTCTTTGGCATAATATACCTCTCGCTAATTTAGAAACTGTAATTGTTACATTAACTAATTTTTTTAATAAAAACTCCTCTTAACTTTACGGTTATAAAAATAGTATGTCTTTAAAAAAATTATTAGGCTTTTCTTTGGGCCCTATTGTGGCTGCGCTGATTGGTTTGATAAGTGTTCCTATAATTACCCGTTTAGTGCTGCCAGAAGTTTTTGCCCAAATTTCATTAGCTCACATAACAGTTCAGCTTTTATTATTCGGTTGTTTGGCTGGTTTAGATCAGGCATATATACGTGAATTTTATGAAACAAAATCGAAAGTTAAATTACTTACACATACCCTGGGTGTAAACGTTCTAATTAGCGTCCTTTTATTAATACTCTTGTATGTATTTAGGGATGAAGTGGCATATTTTTTATTTGATAAATCGGATGCTTTGTCAGTAGGTTTGATTGGGTGTATTTTATTCCAAACCATGTTGTTAAGATATTTAAAGTCAGGCCTTCGAATGAAGGGGATGGCTTTATCCTTTTCATTGGTAACAATCTTGCAATCAGCTTTGAATTTAATATTTATTCTGCTTTTAATTAACTTCGAAATATTAGGTAATTTACATGCAATACTTTCTGCAAATTTAATCTCAATTTCTAGTGTGACTATATTGGCTTTTCTTAAGTTGAAGTTAAATTTTAATAATGAACCTGTCAAATTTGATATGTTGTTATTTAAATCTCTTTTGGCCTTCTCGCTTCCATTACTCGTTTCCTCACTATTTATGTGGGTTTTATATTCAGCAGATCAATATATGTTACGTATTTTAAGTGATTTTACAGAACTAGGTTTGTATAGCGCAGCCTATAAGCTATGTGCGGCTTTAACACTACTACAAGGCATCATAGCCGTTTATTGGATACCGTTAAGCTTAAAGTGGGCAAAAAATAATGAAAGCATAGTGTCTTACGAAAGGGCCGGTTTCATTGTTTCAAATGTTTTATTAATAATATTTCTTGTAGTTATTGTATTAAAAGATTGGTTAATTTTATTGTTAGGCGAAAATTATAGTAATGCATTACAAATATTTCCATATTTACTAATGTTCCCTATATATTATGCTTTAGCAGAAGTTGCTAGTGTGGGGTTTTCTATTTCGAGAAAAAATAAGTTTTTAGTGCCTATCACGGCAAGTTGTGCACTAGTTAACATAGTATTGAATTACTTTGCCATACCCTTTTGGGGAGCCAAAGGGGCTGCTGTCGTAACTGCAATAACTTTTATGTTGTACTTTTACTTGCGGCTGTATTTTTCTAATAAGGTTTGGAAAAAGGTCAGTTATAAAAGCTATAACTATTTATCAATAATAAGCGTTTTTACACTTATATTTAGTGAAAGTAATTTTTCTGTATATATATCCTTATTTATTCTTTTTGTAGTTTCTTTAAACTTTTTAGTTAAAGAAAAAGACACAGTTCTAATTATATGTAAAAAATTAAGGTCGTAATGTAATGAAAATTATCACAATTATTGGGGCTCGCCCCCAATTTGTAAAAGCTGCAACGGTAAGCCGTGCAATTTTAGAGCATAATAAAGCAAACCCATTAAACTCAATTGAAGAGTTAATTGTTCATACAGGTCAACATTACGATGCAAATATGAGTGATGTTTTTTTTACTGAAATGGAAATACCTAAACCTGCGTACACATTAGGTGTAGGTGGAGGGGGCCATGGTGCGATGACAGGACGTCAGTTAGAAAAAATTGAAGAAGTATTGCTTAAAGAAAAACCTGATTATGTACTTGTTTATGGAGATACAAATTCTACTCTTGCCGGTGCGTTAGCTGCAGCGAAGCTACATATTCCCGTAGTGCATGTTGAAGCGGGCCTTAGAAGTTTTAATATGAAGATGCCTGAAGAGATTAACCGTATCCTAACAGACCAAATTAGTGATGTTTTATTCTGTCCAACTGAAACTGCGATTAATAATTTAAAAAATGAAGGCTTTGAGAGCAAAACTTGCCAAATATTTAATGTTGGTGATGTCATGTATGATGCTGCAATGTATTATTCTCCGAAAAGTAAAAAACCTAATTCTGTGAATGTTGATAATAACTTTGCTCTAGTCACAATTCATCGTGCTGATAATACAGATAATGTTGAGCGCTTAACAAATATTGTAAAAGCATTAAACGAAATACATTTGCAAACTCCCGTTGTATGTCCTATACACCCTAGAACGCGTAAAATGATGGCTGAACTTTCTATTGTACCTAATTTTGAAATGATAGAACCAGTAGGTTATTTCGAAATGATTTGGCTCCTTAAAAATTGTGCGCTTGTTATCACTGATAGTGGAGGTCTGCAAAAAGAAGCTTATTTTTTTAAAAAACCGTGCATAACAATGAGAGATCAAACTGAGTGGGTTGAACTGATTGAAGCTGGAGTAAATCAATTGGTAGGAGCTTCTCAATCATTAATTGTAGAAAAGTCTGTTGAAGTGAAAAAATTAATTCGTGATAATTCTTCTTTTAATAAAGAAATTTATGGTACGGGAAACGCAGCAAATAACATTATAGAGTTACTGGTTGATTTAAAATGAGAATATTAGCTTTAAGAACTCATTGGTTTCCCGATAATACCCCTGGTAGTCGGCGTTTTGAATCTATATTAAAAGGTTTGTCTCAGTCAAATGAAGTTGAACTTTATGCACCGACAAAAAATGATATGGAAAATGTATTTCCTTTTAATTTTAAAGAAGTTTCAGTGCCAAATTTTTACTTTAACCCAACTTACCAAAAATATGTTGGTGTGATAAGAAGGTTTTTGCCAAAATTAGATTATTTTGCGTCCTTTGGCCAAATTGTTGAACGTAAAATAAATAAGGCAATTGATACTGGTGAGAAGTTTGACTGTATAATTACTACATATCAGACGATGTCTTCAGTAAAGGTTGCAGCACGATTAGCAAAAAAATATAAAATACCATGGTTTTGTGATGTTAGAGATTTACCTAATCAATTTCTTCCTTTGGGGCAGCTAAATTCAGAAACTAGGTATCTATACAGATTGTTAAAAAGTGCTAAGGGTGTAACTAGCGTAAATCAAGCTCTTTGCGATAGAATGGCAATCGAGTCTTCAATAGAAAATAGTGCCGTTGTATATAATGGCGTTCCATTAGATTTACTTAATAGTTATACCGAAAATATAGCAAAGCACGCATCGGGTAGTGAGTTTTTTGATATTGTGTACGCAGGTTCACTATATGCCGGACGTAAGCTGGATCCTTTATTAGACGCAGTCAAAAAACTATCTAAAGATAACAAAATTAGAGTGGTTGTATTAGGGGGTATAAAAAATATTGAAAAAACTAGATACCTAAATAAATATAATCAGATTATAGAGTTTAAAGGTCTAGTGTCTTTAGACGAATTAACATCGTATTATAAACAAGCTAGTGTTTTGGTAAATTTACTACCTGAGAGTCATAAAGATGCGATTCCATCTAAAATATTCGAATATGCAGCTACAGGCCGATCCATCTTAAATTTATCTCCTGTAGATAGTTTCGTAAGTCAATTTATTGATACGAATGAATTTGGTAAAACATTATTCCATAAAGATGACTGTGAGAAATGGCTTTTAGAAGAAATTACAAATTGGAAGAGTAACCTAATAACCACTGCACCTAGTAACACGGTTGAAAAACTAATGCCTTTTACTCGCGAGTTTCAGGCAAAGAGTTTTGAGCTTTTTCTCAAGGATAATTCTTTAGATGAAGGACAGTAACTCTAGATATATAGGTTTCTCAATACTGGCAACAATTATGTGGCCTGTTTTGGGCTTGTTTTTTGCTTTTATTGTTAAGCGAAAACTTGCATTTATATTTCTTTTGATAAGTGCGACTTGGTACGGTTTAACATTCCCTTTTTCTAATCCTGAATTGGATTCTTGGAGATATGCAGAGGCCCTTTCTGAAATGAAAGGTCTTAATCTCAAGCAGTTTTTAGATGTTTATATTTACGGCTACTTAAGGCATGAGAGTGCGCTCGATCTTTATCAACCTGTTGTAACATTTTTACTTGCTAAGTTAGATGCTAGCAAAGAATTAATGTTTACATTTTTTGCATTAGTGGTCTTTACATTACAATATTTATGTTACGTACAGATAAAAAAAATATCTGGCGAGAAATCAATTTTTTTCTTATTCATGTCTCTTGCTATTTTGTTTCTATGCGTGCCAATATTTTATATAAATGGCGTTCGTTTTTATACTGCCTGTTGGTTTTTTATTCTCGGTTGCCTTGGGTTTTACTTAAGTAATAAGAAGAGTGCTCTGCTTTTTGTTTTGTTCTCTCCCTTAGTGCATTTTAGTTTTATCATTTTTGTTCTAATTTTCCCGTTTTTGAAGTTAACAAAACAATTTGGTAAAAATAAAGTTATAGCACTTATTCTAATTTCGTTTACCTTAGGAAACTGGGTGCTTGGCTTTATCTCTAATATCATTTTAAGTGGTGGTGGTGGTGGTGGTGTTAATGACAAAGCTGCTAGGTATGTCAATGAAGATTATGTAGAATTGGTCGATAACTCAGCTACACAGGCTAATATTATAGTTAGTCTTGGTGGTAATCTACTTTATTATCTGCTGATAGTTATTTTGCTCTATTTGACAGCAAGGAAATATCAGTATTTTTATAAACATAAGACCTTAATTACATTATGGGCTATAACCTCAAGTTGCTTGATTTTTAGTTTACTTACTTCTTCTGTTCCATCGATGGGGAGGTTTAATGTGATTTTTGAAGTTTTATGTTTAATTTTTATCCTTCTTTATTATTCACATAAAAGGCAAGGCTTTGTTAAAAACAATCGTAGAGAGAAATTCATTTTTCCAGTTATGTTTATAATACTTCTTCCTGCATTAATATTAAGGCTTGTGGTAGTTATTCGTTTAGCTATAGAAGTTACAGGTGTTCAATTTTTAATACCTATTGTTTTTTCTCCAATTTTAGATAATTACTCGATTTATAGTTTTTATAAATCTTGATTAGAAATAAAACGGCATGGATGAAAATAATAATGCAATATGAGTTACGTAATACAGGTGCTTTCTCTTTGAATTTTAATAGTATTTATTTATATAGCAGGTGATTCTACAAATGATATTTTATATGGAGTTGATTTCAAGTGATAATTAATTTTTGTGGCGACTTTTGCTTATGTGACCATATTGAACAACAAGTTATTGATAGGATTAGCAAAGAAGTATTCAATAACTCCCCTGTTATTTTAAACTTAGAAGGTCCTATTCTTGATAGTACAACTGAATACTGTCAGATTTTCAAATCAGGTCCTGGAATAAGCGGGCACATTACGACGCCTAAGATTCTAAATGACTTGGGGGTTATAGGGGTTTCATTAGCTAATAACCACATAATGGATTATGGAAATAAAGGATTACTCAACACTACTAATATGCTTGAAAATATAGGAGTAGAGTATTCAGGGGTTGTATTACCAGATAAATTTAAAGACCATTTTATCATAAGAAGTGAGGGAGTAACCCTGTGCGTTATTTCTATTTGCGAACAGGAGTGGGGTGGTGCTAAAGGCACTCTAGGTGGCAGCAATACATTTCAGCTGCATGATATATCACGTAAAATAAAAGAATTTCGCAAAGAGTATGATCACGTGATTATCTCTTATCATGGCGGGTTAGAATTTTCTTCTGTCCCTAGTCCAGATTTGGTTCAGAATATGCGCTATTTAACTGAACAGGGGGCTAGCTTGATTCTTTGCCACCACACGCATAAAGTAAATTCTTTTGAATATTGGAACGATGTTCCTATTTTTTTTGGGTTGGGTAACTTTATTTTTAATAAAACTGAGTCTACAAATTGTTGGCGCGAGTCACTTGTACTTACTATAGAGTTTAGTAAATCATCATTGTCAGTATTAAGTTCAAACGTTATCAGGTTTAATAAAAACTATACTGATTTTGATTTTGTAGATGGTGTATTAAATGCTGCTTATATCAATCGAGACATAGAAGAATACAAATTAGAATGGCAGAATGAGATAAATCAGCAGTTAGATTTTCATTTATCTACAGTGTCTCCATTGCAATCAATTACTAATAGATATTTAAGGTTTTTTTTGAAAAAACTTGGAGTTAATAAGCTTATATTTAATAGTCGGTATATTAGTTTTCTTCGTACTGTATTGGTGAATGATTCAATTAGAAGTGCAACAATAGAAGCCTTAGAACAAAAATTGGAAATTATAGAAAATGAAAGTAGCAGTAGAAAATAAATGTAGTGAAGGTTACTTTACTGCGAGATGGATAAAGTGGCTAGAAACTAATAGTATTGATTATATTCTAGTTAACTTTTCAGACTCAGATATAATTGATACTCTACGTGATGTGGATGTAGTGTTATGGCACTTTTCTCATGCTTCACACCCTGATTATTATTTAGGTAAAGTATTACTGACAGCTCTTCAATACAATAAAGCTGTTTTTCCTGCACCGTGTGATTTTTGGCACTTTGATGACAAAGTCGCCCAAAAATATATATTTGAAAATTTGAATATACCTACTCCTAAAACAGATGTTTTTTATTCGTTTTCTGAGGCAATTAATTTCCTTAAGAATTCGCACTATCCATTAGTTGCGAAGTTAAAAGGTGGAGCAGGCTCTAGCAATGTAAAAATATTAACAAGCAAGCTACAAGCCATGCGATATGCTATACGCTCTTTCACTATTGGGCATAGGGCTATCGATAGATTTTCTAATCTTAGGTTTGGATTAAGCAAACTTTTGAAGGGGAAATCATCATTAAAAGATTTTTTTCTTACTTTCATCAAAATATTTATTAAAAGCTCTTTTGAGCGGTATTCAGGTAATCACAAAGGTTACGTATTATTTCAACAATTTTTACCCGAAAACCCATTTGATCAAAGGGTAGTTGTTATTGATAACAAAGCATTTGCCTTAAAGCGTCATGTAAATGATGGTGATTTTAGAGCATCAGGAAGTGGCAACATTACTTACGATCGCACAAATATAGACTCTCGATGTATAGAGATTGCTTTCGACACGGCTAAAAAACTTTCTTCGAACTGTTTAGCGTTAGATTTTTTATATGATGCTAATGGTGAACTTGTTATAGCTGAAATCAGTTATGGTTTTCATCAAGATGCATATGATCACTGTGAAGGGTATTGGACGAGTGATATGGAGTGGTGTGATGGTATAGTTGAGCCACAGAAGTGGATTATCGAAAGCTTGCTTAATACTGCAAATAAGAAAATATTGAGGATTAACCGTGACTAAAGTTATGTTTATAACCTCTTTTATTAGAACCAAAGGTCCTAATAATCAATTAATGTATTTATTATCTGACTTTAATCATGATGATGTACTCCCAATTGTTTGTGTATTAGGCTCTAGAGAAGTTAATGAAAACACTGTCGCTATTGAAAGCAAATGTAAAGTAATTTACTTAAATTACTCATGGGGTAGTAGTTTGTTAATAGCTCCACACAAACTTAATCTTTTGATCAAAAAACATAATATTGATGTTGTACAGAGCTTTGGTATTAGATGCGATATTATTACTCTACTTTTAAGTAAAGTAAAAAAAATAGTAGTGGTTAGAAACTTAACAATGATCAATTGGTCAGTTAAAGGCCTACTAGGTAAGATAATCGGTTACTTGCATCTAAAGATTATTGAACGCTTTGATTCTGTTATCGCTTGTTCAGCAGGTGTTCAAGAGCATCTACTTGAATATGGCATTGAGTCATTTGTTATAAATAACTCAATTTTATTAAAAGTTGATAATTATGAAGCAAATAAAACCCATACAAAACTTAATAATTTTGTGACAGTATCAACAATGCATCCGGGTAAAAATATTGAATTCATTATTAAAACATTCATTTCTGACCCGAACTTGAAAGAGTGTTCATTAAATATAATTGGGTTTGTACATAGTGAATTACAGCAGAAATATAAGAAGCATGTAAATATTATATTTCACGGATATGTAGATAACCCATTACAGGTTTATGCTTCGAACGATTGTTTTATATCTGCTTCTTTACATGAGGGGCTACCTAATGCTGTTTTAGAGGCTTTGTCTGTATGTTGTCCTGTAATACTTTCTGATATCACTTCACATAAGGTAATCGTTGAAGGCTATAACGATATTGGCAGGATCTTTAGTAATAATTCTCAATCTAGTTTGGCAGCAGCTATCAAAGAGCAAAAGCGCATGCTTGACCTTGTCAATAATGTAAGATTTTTTGAGTTACTTGACAAACGTTTCAGTCCTAAATATATGACAAAAAATTATGTTACTCAATACAAGGTAATTACGGATGTTTGATTGCTTTGTACTTGAAGGGGGAAAAGGTCGTGAAAAAATTACTTAACACTTATGGATTCTTTGGATTTCTGCGCCTTATAAAAGACATTTTATTAACTAAAACTTTGAATAGACCGGCAAGATTAATTAGACGACCTTTGTACATTAGGGGGGGGCGTTATATAAAAGTTGGCTTAGGTTTTACTAGCGGTGTAGGTCTTAGGTTAGATGCATTTCCAACTTCAAGTAAACTAGACGCTGTTTTGATTATAGGTAAAAACGTACAAGTGAATGATTATGTTCATATTGGAGCTATAGATTCAATTACAATAGGTGATAATACTTTAATAGCTAGTAAAGTGTTTATTACTGATCATAATCATGGCTTGTTTAAAGACCTATCAGAATTAGCTATACCACCCATTAAAAGAGAGCTATCTAGTAACCCCGTTCATATAGGTGCCAATGTATGGATTGGAGAAAATGTATCAATTTTACCCGGTGTTACTATCGGTGATGGTGCAATAATAGGCGCCGGTAGTGTGGTAACAAAAGATATACCTAAAAATGTAATCGCAGTTGGCGCTCCAGCTAAAGTTTTAAAAAAGTATAGTACCTAGGGAATTTTATTTTGAGATGGAAAGTGGTTGTTAGTTTATGAAAGTATTTATTTCGGTTGTTTCTCATGGCCATGAGAAACTTATTTTAGATTTGAATTGTTTGGAAAAATTATCTCAAAATGATCAATTTGAGATCGTAATTAAGAATAACACCCCTTTAAAATCAGATGCACTAAATGATCTGACAAATAATAACAATATTCATTTGTTGGATGAAAGTTATGGGCTAGGCTTTGGCGAGAATAATAATTATGTTTTTAATTGGTGTTGTGAAAATTTAAATCTAAAGTCAACTGATTGGTTTTTAGTATTAAATCCAGATGTTTTAGTTGATGACTCATCAATAATAAAATTAGTTGAAAAAGCTCATAAACACAGTATTGAATTGGCAACGATTAATTTATTTAAAGATAATAATTATACAGTTTACGATAATTGTATTAGATCTTTTCCTACTTTATTAGATTTCATTTCATCGTATATTGGTTTGGGTAATAAAACTATAATAGATAAGGATATTACTCTTAAAGAACAAGAGGTTGATTGGGCAGCAGGTTCATTTTTATTATTTAGATCTTCACTGTATCGAGACTTAGCTGGGTTTGACCCTAATTATTTTATGTATTGTGAAGATATAGATATTTGTTGGCGAGCGAAACGATTAAAAGGCGAATCATTGATGTTTTATCCAGATATCAAAGCGATTCATTTTGCTGAGCATGCTAATCGTTCATTATTTTCAAAGCACTTTATTTGGCACGTTAAAAGTATGATCAGGTACCTTTTGATTACTTATAAAATGAAGAAGCCATATTAAAGAAAAAAATTTAAATTTATTCAAAAGGCAGATTGTAATGCATAAAGGAATTATTTTAGCCGGTGGAAGCGGTACTCGTTTATACCCGTTAACAAAAGTAGTAAGCAAGCAACTGATGCCAGTTTATGATAAACCTATGGTTTATTATCCTCTTGCTACATTAATGCAGGCTGGTATCAGAGATATACTGATTATATCTACCCCTGAAGAAATCAGCCGATTTGAAGACTTATTGGGCAATGGCGAAAACTTCGGTGTTTCAATCTCTTATAAAGAACAACCTAGCCCAGATGGTTTAGCACAAGCCTTTATTTTAGCTGAAGAGTTTCTTGCAGGCGCTTCAGCCGCATTAGTACTTGGCGATAATATGTTTTATGGCCATGATTTAACTAAGTCTTTGCAAAATGCTAATGCACAAACTTCAGGCGGCACGGTATTTGGCTATCATGTGTCTAATCCAAAATCCTATGGCGTGGTTGAATTTGATGCTTCAGGTACGGCTATTTCAATAGACGAAAAACCGCTAGTACCCAAGTCAAATTATGCCATACCAGGTTTGTACTTTTTTGACTCTCGCGTAGTTGAATTCGCTAAAAATGTTAAGCCTTCGCCGCGTGGCGAATTAGAGATAACTGATGTTATTGATCAATACTTAAAAGCGGGCGAGTTAAAAGTTGAAATTATGGGCCGTGGTACCGCTTGGCTTGATACTGGTACCCATGATGATTTACTCGCTGCTGCTAATTTTATTTCTACAATAGAAAAGCGCCAAGGCCTTAAAGTTAATTGTCCTGAAGAAGTCGCTTATCGTAATGGTTGGTTAAGTGAAGAGAAATTGCGTGAAATAGCCCAACCGTTACGCAAAAGTGGCTATGGTGAATATTTAATAAAATTGATTGAAGAGCGTGTTTTTTAGGCGCTTGATTTACAGGGAGGAAAGAAGGAGAAGTGAAGGAGGCTTTTAACAAAAGAGCTTTTGGTTTTTCTTTTATCTTCTCGTAGAGGCGACTTTAGTCGCTTTTTTTGCTTATGATTAGGTTTTGCTACGGCGAATGAATTCGCCCCTACATGTGTTGCTTTAAAGTTTTAATGGGATTTTATGAATTATATAGATACTGCTATTGCGGATGTTAAAATAATAGAACCGAATGTGTTTGGTGACGAACGTGGTTTTTTTATGGAAACTTTTCGTGTTGACGAGTTTACTGAGCACTGTTCAAAGCAAACCTTTGTGCAAGACAACCACAGCAAATCAAGTCACGGAATTTTACGCGGCTTGCATTATCAGCTGAAAAATACACAGGGCAAATTAGTCAGGGTAACATCAGGCGAAGTTTATGATGTTGCGGTTGATATGCGTAAATCATCACCTACGTATGGCCAGCATATTGGTGTAGTACTTTCTGGTGATAATAATCGCCAATTATGGATACCGGAAGGTTTTGCGCATGGCTTTTATGTCATGAGTGACTCAGCAGAGTTTGTTTACAAATGTACCGATTATTATGCCCCTGAGCATGAAGTGTCGTTGTTATGGAATGACCCTGCGTTAAATATTCAATGGCCATTACGCGATGGCAATAAACCTTCGTTATCTGCAAAAGATGAAGTAGGACTGTTGTTCAAAGATGCGCCAACATTTAAATAAATACTTAGCTAAATTGATAAATAATGACAGATAACAACACAATGAAAATAATCGTTATTGGAAAATCTGGCCAACTTGCCTGGGAATTAAGTCAACTTTCAACACCTGAACAAACAATAGTCTGTTTAGGTCGTGATGATGTTAATTTGCAAGACATACCTGCACTTGTTAACGCTTTTAAGCAGCGTAACGCCGATGGTGTTATTAATGCCTCAGCTTACACCGCTGTTGATAACGCTGAAAGTGATGTTGAAAATGCTTTTGCGCTTAATGCCAACGCTGTGGGTAACTTAGCACAAGCGTGTAAAACGTTATCCGTGCCATTTGTGCATATATCAACAGATTTTGTTTTTCATGGTGATAAAGGCGCACCTTACTTACCCGGCGATGACATAAATCCTTTAGGTGTTTATGGTGCGAGTAAAGCGCAAGGTGAACAGTTAATTGCTGATATTTACCCCGAGCGTAGCGCTATTATTCGCACGTCTTGGGTGTATTCAACGCACGGTAATAACTTTGTAAAAACTATGCTGAATTTAATGGCGTGTAAACCTGAACTGGGTGTTATTAGTGACCAAATTGGTACACCAACTTACGCTAAAGGCTTAGCGCAAGCTTGTATTGCCAGTTTAACTAACCAAGTTGTGGGTGTTCATCACTATACTGATACCGGAGTTGCGAGTTGGTTTGATTTCGCTGTCGCTATTCAAAATATCGGTGTTGAACTTGGTTTATTAGATAAAAAAATTCCCATCAAACCTATTACTACTGCGCAATACCCAACACCCGCCAACCGCCCGCATTACAGTGTGTTGGATAAAAGCAGTTTAGTTAACGCTTTGCCGGAGCTTTCGTTAATGCATTGGCAAGAACAGTTAAAACATATGATGACCGCGTTAAAAAATGAACGCGAAGCATAGTTAAATTATATTATTAATTCGAGATTTTTATGAAAAAATTATTAGTTACAGGTGGCGCCGGTTTTATTGGCGCTAACTTTGTACATTATTGGATGGCAAAATATTCAGCCGATAAAGTTGTGGTACTTGACGCACTAACTTACGCGGGCAATATTGCTAACTTAGATAGCGTAAAAGATGATGCTAATTTTACTTTTGTTCATGGCAATATTTGTGACCAAGCCTTAATTGAAACATTACTGGTTGAACACGGTATTGATACCTTAGTGCATTTTGCGGCAGAATCTCACGTTGATCGTTCGATTACAGGCCCTGATGCCTTTATCGAAACCAATATTATTGGCACTTATAGTTTACTTAAAGCGGCTAAAAAAGTTTGGTTAGACGGCAAAAGTATTCTTGTAGGACATAGGTTTCATCATGTGTCTACTGATGAAGTTTATGGCACGCTTTCACCTACCGACCCTGCTTTTACCGAAGATACAGCTTACGCGCCTAATTCACCTTATTCAGCTAGTAAAGCCGCTAGTGATCATTTAGTGCGAGCTTATCACCATACTTATGGTTTAAATGTGACTACCAGTAATTGTTCGAATAACTATGGACCGTTTCATTTTCCTGAAAAGCTTATCCCTTTAGTTATTACTAATATTTTGCATGATAAAGCCTTGCCAATTTACGGCGATGGCCAACAAATTCGTGATTGGTTATACGTTGAAGACCACGCTTACGGCATAGATTTAGTCTTACAAGATGGCCGTGTTGGTGAAAACTACAATATTGGTGGCGATAATGAATGGGCAAATATTGATATTGTTAAAACCATTTCAAAACTGGTTGAACAAGAATTCATTAAAAACCAAGATTTAGCTACTCGTTTTCCTGCGGCTAAAGCGGCGATGGCGCAAAACACTGAATCACTTATTACTTACGTGAAAGACAGGCTTGGCCATGACCGCCGTTATGCCATTGACGCGACTAAAACAAACAATGAGTTGAGCTATAAACCGAAAGAGTCATTTGAAACCGGTATTGCTAAAACGGTTGCTTGGTATTTGAATAATGAAGCTTGGTGGCAAAGTGTGATGGATGGCTCGTATCAAAACTGGATAGCCGAGCAATATTCATAAGTTGTGCCGGTAGGTAAAAATATTTGAAATATATATAATCGTTATAATTAACAGGTCGGGTTTCCGGCCTTTTTTATATTTAATTATTGTATTGTAGTAATAAGTTTTGTAGATTTAAAATATTGCGATGTTTTAGCTTTAGATTACATTCTTTATAATTTTTTAAGTGTTTTTAAACGCACTAATTAATCTTACTGTTAGACAATATGATGGATGCAAATTTTTTCATCTATAAACATCACGACATGTACACAAGTAACCCATACAATAAATAAAATTTGCAATTAAGGATGAAAATGTCAAATAGAATCACAAAAGCGGTAATACCCGTCGCGGGCCTTGGTACACGGATGCTGCCAGCAACAAAAGCCATTCCAAAAGAAATGCTACCCATTGTTGATAAACCACTTATTCAATACATAGTGAATGAATGTATTGCCGCGGGTATTAAAGAAATTGTGTTAGTAACGCACTCTTCTAAAAACGCGATTGAAAACCATTTTGATAAGTCGTTTGAGCTTGAAACTACTTTAGAAAAACGTGTAAAACGTCAATTGCTTGATGAAATTCAAGCAATATGTCCGAAAGATGTCACCATCTTGCATGTGCGCCAAGGTGAAGCTAAAGGCTTAGGCCATGCGGTATTAAAAGCTCGTCCTATTATTGGTAATGAACCGTTTGTAGTAGTGTTACCCGATGTTATTTTAGATGATGCTACGGCAGATTTGAAAACCGAAAATTTAGCGGCGATGTTAACCCGTTATAACGAAGTTGGTGGCTACAGCCAGATTATGGTTGAACCTGTACCAATGGAGCAAGTAAGTAGTTACGGTGTGGTTGATTGTGGCGGTGTTGAGCTTGCCCCTGGCGAGTCACAAACTATGACGGCTATTGTTGAAAAACCATCGATGGAAGATGCGCCGTCAAATTTAGCTGTGGTTGGCCGTTATGTGTTGTCTGAAAAAATTTGGGATTTGTTAAAAATTACTCCTCCTGGTGCGGGTGATGAAATTCAATTAACGGATGCTATTGCGATGTTAATGGAAAAAGAAACCGTTGAAGCCTTTCATATGACGGGTAAATCTCATGACTGTGGTTCTAAGTTAGGTTATATGAAGGCCAATGTTGAATATGGTTTGCGTCATCCTGAATTGGCTGATGACTTTAGAAGTTATTTAACTGATTTGATGAAGGTTTAAAGTAAAGGCACTGCGTATTTTCAGGGTTTTACTCTCCTGCTTTTTTTCCTGAGAATGATCTTTTTTTACAGGGAGGAAACAATGAGAAGTGAATGAGGTGAGACTTTAAATATTTAAAAGCGCTATATTTTCTATGTTTACCCTCCTTCAGTCCTCATTCTGTTCTCCCTGTGTCGATATGTTTTTTTTACAGGGAGGAAACAATGAGAAGTGAATGAGGTGGGACTTTAACTATTTAAAAGTACTTTGTGTTTTTAGTTTTTATCCTCCTTCAGTCGTCATTTCCTTCCCCCTGTGTAGATATGTTTATTTTTTTTACAGTGAGGGAACAATGAGAAAGGAATAGGTTTTTATTTAATAGCTTTAAAGGATTAGGGGTGTTGAAATGGATTGTACGGGTGAGGTTATCGGTTGCGCTATTGAAGTGCATAAGCAATTAGGCCCCGGGCTTTTAGAGTCAACTTATGAGAAGTGTTTGATGTATGAGTTGTATTCGAATAATATTACTGCACATTCTCAAGTCATTTTGCCTATCTGTTATAAGAATATGAATATTGAAGCGGGCTATCGTTTAGATATATTGTTACCTAATGAACTAATAATAGAACTTAAATCAGTTGATAGGCTTATCCCGGTGTACTCAGCACAATTGTTAACGTATATGAAATTAACTCATATAAATAAAGGTTTGTTGATTAATTTTAATGTTAAAAAGTTAACCGATGGCATACGAAGGTTTAATTTGTCTTTTGAATCTTAGCGGTTGCCTTCTTTCTGCTTTATTTTGTTGTTTTTTCACAGGGAGGAAACAATGAGAAGTGAATGAGGTAGGGCTTTAAACATTTAAAAGCACTTTATGTTTTAGTGCTTTACCTCCTACAGTGCTCCTGCTTTTCTCCCTGTGAATAATTTTTATTTTTTTACAGGGAGGAAACAACGAGAAGTGAATGAGGTAGGGCTTTAAATATTTATAAGTAATTAATTTTTAATTGTTTTACCTCCTGAAGTTCTCCTGCTTTTCTCTTTGTGAATGATTTTTATTTTTTACAGGGAGGAAACAATGAGAAGGGAATGAGGTAGGGCTTTAACATTTAAAAACACTTTATTTTTTAGTGTTTTACCTCCTGTAGTCCTCCTTCTTTCCTTCCTGTGAATTATTTTGTTGTTTTTTTAAGTGGAGTGTCGTTTCATAGGTTATGATGTTTTTTAGTTGGCTTGGGGTTGACGGGTTAAAGTAAGACCCACAGGTTCATTGTCATTTTTCTTTATTAACACTCATTTATTAAAAGTATAGGTATATGGACGTAACTAATTTATCGCAGTTTACTGAACTGGCATTAACGCGTAATATTTTCTCATTATTTTCCGACCCTGAGCGCAGCGAAAATTATACGATTTCGGCGGCGGGTTTGTTCTTAGATTATGCTAAGCAAAACATTGTTGATAGTGAGTTTACGCCATTATTTACTTTGGCTGAGCAGGTTGATCTTGCGGGTAAAATATCAGCGCAGTTTTCGGGTGAAAAGATCAACACTACCGAACAGCGCGCTGTTTTGCATACGGTATTACGTGCGCCTGACTCGGTTAAACTTGATGTGTTAGGGGCGCAAGCCGATGAGGTTATTAACACTGAAGCCAAAATGGCCGCCATTGTTGATGATGTGCATTCGGGTAAGGTGTGTTCGGTTACTGGTGAAAAGTTTACTGATATTCTCGCTATCGGCATTGGCGGCTCTTATTACGGTGTTAAGGTGGCCTTGTCGGCACTTGTGCCTTACCATCAGCCGGGTTTGAAAGCGCATGTGTTAGCCAATGTTGATGGTGATGCCGCGCAGGAAAAATTTGCTAAACTTAATGCCGCAACCACGCTGGTGGTGGTAGTTTCTAAAACCTTTACTACGCAAGAAACCCTACTTAATGCAGTTGTTGTTAAAGCTTGGATGCTTAATGCTTTGGTTGAACCTCATTATTCATCTGCAGAGGTTATTGCTCAACATTGGTATGCGGTCAGCAGTAATATTGAGGCGGCAACAGCGTTTGGACTTAATGCAGATAATATTTTGCCGATGTGGGATTGGGTTGGTGGCCGGTTTTCTTTATGGTCAGCGGTGGGTTTGCCACTGGCATTGATTATTGGTAATAACCATTTCAACGCGTTAAAAGCCGGTGCTTATGCCATGGACGAGCATTTTAAAAATGCACCGTTTGAGCAAAATATGCCGGTAATGATGGCTTTGCTCGGTATTTGGAATCGAAATGCTTTAGGTTACCCTAGCTTAGCTATTTTACCTTATAACCATGCGCTGAGAGCTTTACCGGGTTATTTGCAGCAAACCGATATGGAAAGCAATGGTAAGTCGGTTTCTATTACCGGTAAAACGCTTAATTATTTAACCGCCCCCGTGGTTTTTGGTCAGGAAGGTACGAATGGCCAACATGCCTTTATGCAATTAATGCATCAAAGTGCCGATATTATTCCAACAGATTTTATTCTCTCTCTTGCCCCAACGAGCAAACATTTGGCTAATCATGACGCTTTAGTGGCTAACTGTTTTGCTCAGAGTGAAGCGTTAATGCAAGGTAAAACCTTAGCCCAAGCGAAAGCAGAAATGCTGGATGCTGGCGCCAGTGAGGCTGAAGCGAATAGGCTAGCTGCTCATAAAACCATGAAAGGTAATACCCCAAGTAATACTATTTTAATGCAGCAGTTAGATCCCCACTCCCTTGGCGCTTTATTAGCGTTGTATGAGCATAAAATATTTGTTCAAGGCGTAGTATGGCAGATAAACTCATACGACCAATGGGGCGTTGAATTAGGTAAGCAACTTGGTAAAGAAGTACTTAACGTGATGGCGCAGCCGATGAGCGATATTGACAGTGAAAAGCTTTCTGCCTCGTCACTGGCATTAATTCGTCGTTATAAAAGTAACTTAACTAATGCTATTTGAAATAACTAATCGATCATTTTAAGCAGGTTTAAATCGGCAATATCTGCTTCGCCTACAGGGATGTAGGTACTTATGTTTGGTCTGGAACAATAAACATGTGCTTACAGGGCTGTTCCTATCTATATCGGTAATTGCTCCGGCATTACTCTAATAATTACACTCATGTAATAACATTGCTCCACGGCATTAGTAAATCCTTTTAGTCGATTTAGCTACTTATGTTTAGTTTGAAACAATAAACATGTGCGCTGGATTATTGTTCCTCACTGTCCATTAGCTCAGTTACTTATTTCAGTTACTTATTTCAGTTACTTAACTGAATTGGCGTAGGTTATATTTTTAGAATAAGAAGTTTAATCTTCCTTTCTCTTTATACCTTTTTGGTATAACCAAGCTTTTACTCATATGGATAATACTTTATTCTTGTGCCATGATATTAATCAATAATATCATGCCAACATTAGTGGTCAGCAATGCAATTAACCCATTTACAAAAGTTAGAAGCCGAATCTATTCATATCATGCGCGAAGTTGCCGCAGAATTTGATAATCCTGTGATGCTTTACTCGGTTGGTAAAGACTCCGCCGTGCTACTTCATCTTGCGCGAAAAGCCTTTGCTCCTGGAAAAATACCTTTTCCGCTATTACATGTTGATACCAACTGGAAATTCAAAGAAATGATTGCCTTTCGCGATGAAATGGCAAAAGAACATGGCTTTGATTTACTCGTGCATAAAAATGCCGAAGGTATGGCGATGAATATTAGTCCGTTTGAGCACGGTAGTGCTAAGCATACCGATATCATGAAAACTCAAGGCTTAAAGCAAGCCCTTGATAAATATGGTTTTGATGCCGCTTTTGGTGGCGCACGTCGCGACGAAGAAAAATCGCGCGCGAAAGAGCGTGTGTATTCATTTCGTGATAAAAATCATCGTTGGGATCCTAAAAGCCAACGCCCTGAGCTGTGGAACATTTATAACGGTAAAGTGAATAAAGGCGAAAGCATTCGTGTTTTTCCATTATCGAATTGGACCGAGCTTGATATTTGGCAATACATCTATTTAGAAGGCATTAAAATTGTGCCACTTTATTTAGCTGAAAAACGCCCGGTAGTTGAACGCGATGGCACTCTAATCATGGTTGACGACGACCGTATGCCTATTGGTAAAGACGAAGTGGTGCAAATGAAAAGTGTGCGCTTTAGAACTTTAGGTTGTTATCCGTTAACCGGCGCTGTTGAGTCAACCGCAACAACCTTACCTGAAATTATTCAAGAAATGCTATTAACCAAAACCTCTGAGCGCCAAGGCCGTGTGATTGACCACGACTCGGCAGGCTCAATGGAGAAGAAAAAGATGGAAGGTTATTTTTAAAGCTTCGTTTTAAAAATAGCTATAAGTATTTAGCTGTCAGCTTTCAGTTAAGATCAGCAAAACAAGTTTTGAGCATTTGGTTAGGGAAATAGTAAAAAGTAACGTTGAGTTCTAAGCTGAAGAAAATATAGCTATCAGTTTACAGCTGTCAGCTTTCAGTAAGTTACTGGTTTGGTGTTCTAGGTCTTTCTGATGGCTTTGAACTGAAAGCTTACAGCTTATTTTAACAAGGATTTGTTATGAACTTTGAGAAGTTAGAGGTATGGAAACGCGCTGCGCGCTTGTCTGCGGAAATTTATAAGCAAACTGCTTCGTTACGTGATTTTGGTTTTAGGGATCAAATCACGCGTTCTAGCTTGTCTGTACCGAGTAACATTGCCGAAGGTATGACAAGAGAAACGCCGAAAGATAAGAGACACTTTATTACTATTTCAAGGTCTTCTTTGGCAGAGCTCAGAACACAAATTTATATTGGAATCGAGATCGGCTATTTATCAAAAATTAAAGGCCGGGTCTGGATTAAAGAAACAGAAGAGTTATCAGCCATGTTAACAGGGCTGAGAAACTCGATATGAGATTAGTTGAAAGCTTAAAAGCTTAAAAGATAGCTATCAGTTTTTAGCTTTCAGCTGTCAGTAAAAACAAGCGCCATACTGATGGTTTTTGTTTTTACTGACAGCTATAGACTGACAGCTTACAGCTATTAAATATTTAGGAATGATGATGATAGATTCACCCAAGAAAGATTTACTTACGAACGACTTACTTGAAACCGATATTGAAGCTTATTTGAAGCAGCATGAAAACAAAGAAATGGTGCGATTTTTTACTTGTGGTAGCGTTGATGATGGCAAAAGTACATTAATTGGCCGGTTATTACACGATTCAAAAATGATCTTTGAAGATCAATTAGCGGCGATTAAAAACGACAGTAAAAAGTCAGGCACTACTGGTGAAGCTATTGATCTAGCCTTACTCGTTGACGGCTTGCAGTCAGAGCGAGAGCAGGGCATTACTATTGATGTTGCTTATCGTTATTTTGCTACTGATAAACGTAAGTTTATTATTGCCGATACCCCAGGCCATGAACAATACACCCGCAATATGGCTACGGGCGCTTCAACCTGTGATCTGGCCATTATTTTGATTGATGCTCGTCACGGTGTGCAAGTGCAAACTCGTCGTCATTCTTATATTTGTTCTTTGTTAGGCATTAAGCATGTTTTAGTAGCAGTTAACAAAATGGACTTGGTTGATTATAGCCAAGACCGTTATCAAGAGATTAAAAAAGACTACCGCAAATTTGCCGATGACTTAGCTTTTGAAGATGTACGTTTTGTGCCAATTTCAGCGCTTAATGGTGATAATGTTGTTGACGAAAGTAGCAAAATGCCTTGGTATCCCGGCGCTACGTTAATGAAGTTATTGAATACTATTAAGGTAGATGATCAAAAACACTTTACCCAATTTCGTTTGCAAGTACAGTATGTTAACCGTCCTAATCTCGATTTTAGAGGTTTTGCTGGCACAGTGGGCTCAGGACATATTCGCGTTGGTGATGAAATTGTTGCTTTGCCATCAGGTAAGCAAAGTAAGATTAAGTCGATTGTAACTTTTGAAGGTAACATTGATCGCGCCGATCACGGTATGGCGGTTACTTTGACCCTTGAAGATGAGATTGACATCAGTCGCGGCGAAATGATTGTTAAAAAGGGCAGTATTCCTACTTCAGCTAAAGAGCTAAGTGCGACTATTGTTTGGATGCATGAAGACGAATTAGAACCAGGGCGTGAATACTACATTAAGCACGGCAGTAAGCTCACCACAGGACACGCAATAAAAATTGACCACCGCATTGATGTTAATACCTTGGAGAAATTTCCGGTTGACCAATTAGCGTTAAATGAAATCGGTGTTGCTCAACTTGAAGTAGCTGAAGCGTTACATTTTGATGCTTATGGTGATAATCCAGCGACCGGTGCTTTTATTATTATTGACCGATTGAGTAACGTTACTGTTGGTGCGGGTATGATTAACAGCGCACTTGAAGCGAAGCAAGATCATCAGTACTCAGCGTTTGAACAAGAACTTAACACCTTAGTTCGCAAGCACTTCCCACATTGGGGCGCACGCGATTTATTGAAATAGCGTTATAAAGTTAAGCGCTTATGTGTAGGTTGGATTATAGTCCAACCTACAAGAACCCACGGGCAATAATGTAGCCCTGGGCAATTGTTTATGTAGGTCGGACTTTAGTCCGTCAACTGTATAGCGAGCCATTAACGTAATGGGCCAAAAAACATCTGAAACGGGCATTGTTTTGTTGTTCGCATGTATGTGAAGACGGTTAAATTTCATTTAACTTGATGGACTAAAGTCCAACCTACAAGAGCCTACGGGTGATAATGTAGTGTTGGGCGTTTGTTTTTTTGTGTTTTTTGTAGGTCGGACTTTAGTCCGTCAACTGTAAAGCGAGCCATTAACGTAATGGGCCACAAAACATCTGCAACGGGCATTATTTTGTCATTCGCATGTATGCGAAGACGGTTAAATTTCATTTAACCTGATGGACTAAAGTCCAACCTACAAGAGCCTACGGGTGATAATGTAGTGTTGGGCGTTTGGTTTTTTTTGTGATTTTTGTAGGTCGGGCTTTAGTCCGTCAACTTTACAGCGAGCCATTAAAGAGATGGGCCAAAAAACATCTGCAACGGGCATTATTTTGTCATTCGCATGTATGCGAAGAAGGTTAAATTTCATTTAACCTGATGGAGTAAAGTCCAACCAACATAGAGCCTACGGGTGATAATCTAGTGTTGGGCAATTTTTATAATTTCACGAAATTTACTTTTCGAACAGTAGTTAGAACTTGGATTAGGTTTACATTATGTTGTATACGCAGTGGCTACTGGTCGCAATATTTGCATTAACGCTGATTGGGCTGGTTTTTTTTCCGAACAAACCCGAGCGTGTTTTTGGTAGTACAACGTTACTGTGTTTAGCTGCGTCATTTGTTAGCACGGATGATATTCTCAGTAATGCGGTAAATCCTGGTTTAGTGACGTTATTATTATTGGTGTTATGTTCTTTTGCTTACGAACGCACCAGTATTTTAAGGCGTATATCAGCGTTAATGCTCAATGGTAAAGCATCTACGGCAAGTTTTAGAACGCTTGTATTTACCGCTTTGAGTTCGGCATTAATCAGTAATACGGCGGTGGTCGCTACATTAATTTCGGTAGTGAAAAAAAATACTGTGGTCAATCCTGGTAAATTACTCTTACCCTTGTCATTCGCCGCTATTCTTGGTGGTACTTTAACCTTAATTGGTACTTCAACTAACTTAATTGTTAATTCGTTATGGCTAGAACAAGGTCAACAAAGTTTAGGTTTTTTTGACTTTACGCTAGTGGGTGGTGCTGCACTGGTTGCTTGTTTGTTGATTATATTATTGCGTCAACATACTTTAGCTGACATGCCAAACGAGCAGCTAGGCGATAAGGAATATCTGGTTGAAGCACAAGTAAAACCTAACTCCAAACTCATTGGAAAAAGCATTGAAGATAATGGCTTAAGAAATTTAGACACTTTATTTTTGGTCGAGTTAGTACGCTGCGGGCGGCTTATTTCCCCGGTAACGCCAGATGAAGTAATAGAACCGAATGACAGGCTAATTTTTAGTGGTGACATCAGCAAAGTTTTAGTCTTGCAGCAATTTGATGGCTTAACCTTATTTGCTGAGCAAAAGGGTTTGTTACGGGAAAACTTAACCGAAGTATTGATTAAACCTGATTCTGCTATTGTAGGTAAAACCTTAAAAACAGCCGGGTTTAGGGCAAGGTTTGATGCCGCCGTTGTCGCTATTCGCCGAGAGGGCACGTCGCTTTCTGGCAAACTCGGTGATATAAAAGTGCAAGCGGGTGACTTTTTAGTTTTAGCGGTGGGCTCCGATTTTTGCGCGCGCACTAATTTAACGAAAAACTTTTTCATTCTTTCCGGTCATAAACCCGACGATATGCTGTCAGGCTGGCGTGACTCTTTAGCTATTTTTGGCTTTATTATTGCTATTGCGCTGACCATGGTGACTACGATAAGTTTATTGTCGAGCCTAATGTTTTATTTAGCGTTATTGATTTTAACTGGTTGTTTAACGGTGAATGAAATTAAGCGCCGATTCCCAATTGAAATTTGGCTCATTGTGCTAGGTGCATTAACCTTAGCGCAAGCGTTTGAACATAGCGGTGTCGCAGGAATTTTTGCTCATGAAATTGAGCAATTACTGGCAGGTGAAAGTGCCTTAATCGCTATGGTGGTGATATTTTTCATTACCTTAATATTGACCGAAGTTATTACCAACAGCGCCGCGGCGGCTTTAGTGTTTCCGGTAGCTTATAATATTGCCATTGGCTTAGGTGTTAACCCTTTACCCTTAGTGATGGCGGTAGCCTTTGGCGCTAGTGGCAGTTTTATTAGCCCTTATGGTTATCAAACCAATATTATGGTGTTTAATGCCGGCAACTATAAAATCACTGACTTTATTAAATTTGGTTGGCCAATAACACTGACTTATAGTGTAGTGGTGTTAATCTTGATACCGGTGATTTTTCCGTTTTAGAGCAAAATAAAAGAGAAGCTTTTAGTTTAAAGCTGTCAGCTGTCAGTAAAAAACAAAGATCAGAGATTAGTTGGGCGTTTGGTTGTGTTTTTACTGACAGCTTTGAACTGATAGCTTAAAGCTTAAAGCTTTGTTAGCTTACAGCTATGTACATAATTTAACTGGAATAATATGAAAACTGAAAATACCGTTTGGCACACCCAACAAGTGAGCAAAGCACAACGCGCTGATATCAAAAAGCAAAAAGCTTGTTTGTTATGGTACACAGGTCTTAGTGGCTCAGGTAAATCAACCATTGCCAACGCGGTTGACGCGTTACTTTTTCAACGCCATTGTCATAGTTATTTACTTGATGGTGACAATGTTCGCCATGGCTTTAATGGTGACTTAGGCTTTAGTGATGAAGAGAGAGTTGAAAACATTCGCCGTATTAGCGAAGTGGCAAAACTGTTTGTAGATGCCGGTTTAATTGTCTCAACCGCATTTATATCTCCTTTTGCCGCTGATCGCGCCATGGCAGCCAACAAGCTTGAGAATGGAGAATTTATTGAAGTATTTATTGATACTCCGATTGCTGTTTGCGAACAACGTGATCCAAAAGGCTTGTATAAAAAAGCCCGAGCAGGTGAGATTAAAGACTTTACCGGTATAGACTCTACTTACGAAGCGCCTGAAAACCCAGCCATTCATATCGACACGGCTAATAAAAGTATTGAACAATGTGCTCAACAAGTGGTTGATTATCTGATCACACAAGGCTTGATCACTGATTGAGCCTACGGGTGACAATGTAACGTTGGGCAATTGTTGATGTAGGTCGGACTTTAGTCCGTCAACTGTATAGCGAGCCATTAACGTAATGGGCCAAAAAACATCTGAAAATGGTATTATTTTGTCGTTCGCATTGATGCCAAAGACGGTTAAATTTCATTTAACTTGATGGACTAAAGTCCAACCTACAAGAGCCTACGGGTGATAACGTAGCCTTGGGAAATTTTTGATGTAGGTCGGACTTTAGTCCGTCAACCATTAGCAGGCGATTAACGCGATGGGCTAGCAAACACTTGCAGCGAGTATTATTTTCTCAATTGGCATTGAGGCAGAAGACGGTTAAATTTCATTTAACTTGATGGACTAAAGTCCAACCTTGTATCTCTCTAAATAGAGTAATGAGCTATTATTCTATGACGAGAACTAAGAGAGTTTGAGTCCAACCTTAAAGCATTGACTTTGG